>QMSN01000037.1 GCA_003650865.1 Thermoprotei archaeon | reverse complement strand
TAAGAGGCGCTGGTGAGGTTTACAGCAAAAGCAAAACCTTTTAAAGCTCCCCTAAACCCTTTTTGGGTTAGCGGTGATGGAGGGCATGACGAGGAACATAGGGATACCTGGAGTACAAGCACCAGAGAGGACGTGTAACGACCCGTGCTGTCCCTACCACGGTACTCTACCTGTTAGGGGCAAGATACTTGAGGGCATCATAGTGAGCTTGAAGATGAATAAGACAGCGACTGTTATGCATGAATACGCTGTATTCGTGAGGAAGTACGAGAGGTACGAGAGAAGGAGACGTAAGATACACGCTCACTTGCCCCCATGCTTAGACGTTAAGGTTGGGGATAGAGTAGTGATAGGGGAGTGCCGCCCTCTAGCTAAGACTGTTAGTTTCGTGGTTTTGGGTAAGCCCGTGAGTGGCTCGCCTTAAGCTTAAACCTCCACAATTGGTTGGAGAGTAAATTTTTATAACCCAGCAAGGCTTTTTGAGTGCACAACATTAGCTGGTGGTCTCAATGGCTAAGCGAGGAGGGAAACTGGCGGTAGGCATAACGTATAGGCCTAAGCTGACGCCAGGCATATTTCCAGGCTCTAGGATAAGGTGCGCTGACAACAGCGGTGCTCAAGTGGTCGCCATGATAGGCATGGTGAGGGGCAAGTCAAGGCATAGGAGGCTCATAGGCGCGAGCGTGGGGGATATGATAATAGTCTCGGTTAAGAAGGGAACTCCAGAGCTCAGGAGGCAGATCATGAGGGCGATAGTCGTTAGGCAGAGGAAGCCCTTCCGCAGACCTAATGGGCAGTGGGTTCAGTTCGAGGACAACGCAGTAGTGATAGTCACTGAGGACGGGAACCCCAAGGGTACGGAGATAAGGGGACCCATAGCTCGCGAAGCAGCTGAACGTTGGCCTAGAGTAGCAGCGTTAGCAACACTCGTGGTTTGAGGAGGTTTAAGCATGCATATCAAGACTAAGCAGCCCCGAAAACAAAGACGTCTCTTGTATCAAGCTCCTCTACATGTTAGGCATAAGCTCATGTCAGCTCACCTATCTGACGACTTGAGGAAGGAGTATGGCTTTAGGTCTCTTCCCGTGAGGAAAGGCGACGTCGTAGTTGTCATGAGGGGGGAGCATAAGGGGCACTCCGGCAAGGTCATTAGGGTAGACTTGAGCAAGTATAGGGTCTTCATAGAGGGGTTGGTTAGGAAGAAGGCTGATGGTACTGAGGTCTTCATTCCAATACACCCCTCTAAGCTCGAGATCATCAGGTTAAACCTAGATGACAAGTGGAGGAAGGAGATAATCGAGAGGAAGACGGCTGCTAAAAGCTTAGCTGAAAAAGGGTTGAGGGAGTGGTGAGTCTTGACTAAGAAGTCGGCTTCAACAGGGTTGAAGAGGTACGCTGCACCTGCTTGGTGGCCCATACCAGTAAAGGAGCATGTATGGGCTCCCAGGCCTTCACCGGGTCCGCACTCACTCGAGAGAAGTATACCTCTCCTAATAGTGCTTAGAGACGTCTTGAAGTTGGCGGAGACCGCCAAGGAGGTTAAGTACATAGTTAGGTCTGGAGCGGTCAAGGTGGATGGGGTTGTCAGAAAGGACTTCAAGTTCCCTGTAGGCCTGATGGACGTAATAGAGATAGAGAAGGAAAACCTAGTCTTTAGGCTTCTACCTCGCGGGAATAAGCTCTTAGACCTAGTCCCCATACCCGAAGAAGAGAAGTTCTTCAAGCTGTGTAGGATAGAGAACAAGAGAACTGTTAGGGGAGGCCACATACAGCTAAACTTGCATGACGGCACAAACGTGCTCGTCAGAGTCTCAGACCCCAAGAACCCAGTTGAAGACGTCTACAAGACCTTTGACGTGATTAAGATATCCCTCCCCGACAGGCACATAGTTGAGCACTACCCATTCGAGATAGGCAACTTAGCCCTAGTCATAAGTGGACGTAAGCTCGGTAGAGTTGGAAAAATTGCTGAGGTTAAGGGTGGACCCATGAGGGAGTACAAGATAGTTACCCTTGAGGACGAGAATGGGGAGTTCGACGTGGGTTACTTGACGGTGTTCGTGGTTGGGAGGGATAGACCAGCTCTCACGCTAGGGTGATGCTCGTGGAGGCTAAGGCTGAGAACCCCATGAGGAGGCTGAAGATAGGGAAAGTAGTGGTGAACATGGCTGTCGGCACCTCAGGAGAGAAGCTTGCTAAGGCAGCTACAGTCTTAGAGTCCTTGACTGGACAGAAGCCAAGCCTGAGGAAGGCTAAGAGAACCATAAAGGAGTTTGGGATTAGGAAGGGCGAGAATATAGCTTGTGTTGTCACGCTCACTAAGGATAAGGCGTTGGAGTTCCTTAGGAGAACTCTCGAGGCCGTAGACTTCAAGATTAAGAGGGAGTCCTTCGACGAGTACGGGAACTTCTCGTTCGGCATCAAGGAGCACATATCACTACCTGGTGTGAAGTATGACCCTATGCTTGGCATATACGGGTTTGACGTATGCGTAACTGTGGAGAGGCCTGGCTATCGAGTAGCTAGGAGAAGGAGGAAGAGGTCTAAGGTGGGTAAGGGGCATCGTGTTACGAGAGAGGAGAGCATAAGGTTTGTCCAGGAGGTTCTTGGGGTTAAGGTGGTGTAGGAGGGGTCTAGTTGGGTAAGATAAGACCTCCAAAGGAGAGGAAGTTCGGTAAGGGTAGTAGAACCTGTAGGATATGTGGCACTCATGAAGCGCTTATCAGAAAGTATGGATTGATGATTTGCCGCCGGTGCTTTAGAGAGGTCGCTACTAAGCTGGGCTTTAAGAAGTACATGTGAGGTGAGATGGATGACCATGAACGACACCTTGGCCAACGCCTTGACGTCTATAATGAACAGCGAGATGAGAGCTAAGAGCGAGTGCATAATAATGCCGGCCTCGAAGCTCATAGCCAACGTGTTGAGGGTCATGCTTAGGCATGGCTACATAGGGAACTTCGAGTACATAGACGATGGCAGAGCTGGCAAGATAAGGGTTCAGCTCCTGGGCAGGATAAATAAGTGTATGGCCATTAAGCCCCGCTTCCCAGTTAAGAAGAACGAATTTGAGAAGTGGGAGAAGCGCTTCCTACCATCACCTGACGTGGGCTTGATAATAATATCCACCTCTAGGGGTATCATGACTCATAGGGAGGCTAAGGAGCTGGGCATAGGAGGGATACTCTTAGCCTACGTCTACTGAAGGTGTTGGCCATGAAGCTCCTGTATCAACCCTATGCGTCGTCAACTGTTGAAGTACCCCCTGACGTGCAGGTTGAGGTAAGCGACTCCAAGGTCACTGTTAGGGGGCCCAAGGGAAGCTTGACGAAGGACTTCTCTCACGCAAGGGTCTCGATAAGGCTTGAGGGAAACAAAGTAATTGTAGAGTCCTACGTCAAGGGCAAGAAGGGGAGAAGCATATGCGGCACAATAGCTTCCCACATAGAGAACATGATCAAGGGGGTTAATGAGGGCTTCACCTACAAGCTTAAAATAGTGTACTCTCACTTCCCGATAAGCGTGAAGATCGAAGGGGACAAGGTTGTCATAGAGAACTTCAGGGGGGAGAAGCGCAAGCGAATAGCTAAGATAGTGGGCAATGCGAAGGTGAAGCTTGAGGGCGACGACATCATAGTTGAGGGCATAGATCTACACGAGGTCTCGCAGACTGCTGCTAACATAGAGCAAGCCACGAAGTCCAGAGGGTATGATCCTAGGGTTTTCATGGATGGCATCTTCATCTACGAGAAGAAGGGTAAGAGCATAATATAGCTTCGGGGAGATGAAGAAAGTTTTTAAGCTCACCACGAGTTTGAAGCCGAGAGCCCTGGAGGGTTTGAATTGAAGGCCACGTTGAGGAGGCTCCTCAAGCTGAGGTTGAAGATGAATAGGAGTAGACCTAAGTTTAGAAGGTTGAACACGTTGAAGCTTAAGAGGATAGACGAGGAGTCTTGGAGGAAGCCTAGGGGTATAGACAACAAGATAAAGTGGTGTAGGAAGGGGTACCCCCCGCTTGTGAGGGTTGGCTACAGGGGGCCAAAGGCTACGAGGGGCCTCCACCCATCAGGCTTAGTCGAGGTCCTCGTCCATAGACCTGAGGACCTCGAGGGCCTAACGCCTGATGTCCACTGCGTAAGGATAGCTCATACCGTTGGTAGGAGGAAGAGGCTTCAAATAATCGATAAGGCCAAGCAACTTGGATTGAGAGTTGTAAACGCGGTTGGTGTTGAGTGATGAGTTTGAGGATGGTTAAGAGGCTTGCAGCCGAGGTCTTGGGTGTAGGAGTTAGCAGGGTCTACATAGACCCTGAGAGAGCAGCTGACGCCATGACTGCTATAACTAAGGACGACGTGAGGAGGCTCATCGACGAAGGCGTGATAAGACCTAAGCCCGTTAAAGGTACCAGCAGGGCTAGAGCTAGAGTTAGGCTCGCGAAGAAGAGGAAGGGTCTTAGGAGGGGTGAGGGCTCTAGAGAGGGCTCTGTGAACTTGAGAAAGAGGCTTTGGGTCAACAGGGTTAGGGCTCTGAGGAAGCTTTTGAAGTACATGAGGGATAGGAGGCTCATAAGCAGGAGTACCTACAGGAGGCTCTACAGACTCGTTAAGGGAGGGGTTTTCCACAGCAAAGCTCACTTAAAGACCTACATCAAGGAGCACGGCCTCTTCAGGAGGGCATAGAAGTTGGGCAGGAAACCTATTAGGCGAGTGCCTTTTAGAAGAAGGAGGAAGGGCTTAACTAACTACAGGGTTAGGCGCGCACTAATAGTCTCTAGGAAGCCCATACTAGTCGTTAGGAAGACGAATACTCAAATCATAGCTCAGATAGTCAAGCCTGAGGTCAAGGGCGATGTAGTGCTAGCTCAAGCGACTGGTAGAGAGCTCAGAGTGAAGTTTGGATGGCCAGCTTCAGGTAAGAATACTCCTGCAGCTTATCTAGTGGGCTACTTGGTTGGCCTTAGAGCCCTCAAGGCGGGTATCAAGGAGGCGATACTCTACATAGGACTTCACAGGCCAGTTAAGGGCTCTAGGGTGTTTGCAGCCTTGAAGGGTGCGCTTGACGCTGGCTTAAAGGTACCTCACAGTCCAGAGATCTTACCCTCCGACGATAGGATTAGGGGCTTGCACATAGTTGAGTACGCTAGGTCCCTTAGAGAGGAGGATGCGGATAGGTTTAGCAGGCAGTTCTCGGAGTACTTGAGGTCTGGCTTCAACCCAGAGGACTTAGAGAAGGCCTTCGAGGAGACTAAGAGGAGGATAGAGAGCGCTGTGGAGCTTAGAGCTCCTACAGCTGAAACTTCGGGTGGAGAGGAAAGCTTAAAATAAACCCCTATCATGTAGCTCTCACTATCAAGTTAGAGGTTGGTGAGCATGTCATCGGTTGAGGCATGGGTTCCAGCTACGTATGTGGGTAGGCTGGTGAAGGAAGGCAAGATAACGAGCATAGACGAGATATTTGCCAACAACCTGGCCATCAAGGAGCCTGAGATAGTAGATGTACTGCTGCCAGACTTGAAGCACGAAGTGATAGACGTAAAGATAGTCCAGAAGCAGACGGACACCGCCTAGCCTGAGCTAGGCGGCCGTAGGCTGGCGAGACCTCTAGGTTTAAGGTAGTTGTAGTTGTGGGCAACGAGGCTGGCTATGTGGGGCTAGGGGCTGCTAAGGCCAAGCAGATGAGGGAAGCCATAGACAAGGCGATAACTGAAGCTAAGCTCAACGTGATACCCGTAAGGCTTGGATGTGGAAGCTGGGAGTGTAGGTGTGGCTCTCCTCACAGCGTGCCTGTCAAGACTAGAGGTAAGGCAGGGAGCGTCGAGATGATACTCATACCAGCGCCTCGAGGCACAGGCCTCGTGGCAGGAGACACAGCTAAGGCTGTCTTGAGACTCGCCGGAGTCAAGGACGTCTGGACTCAGAGCAAGGGTGAGACTAGGACTAAGGAGAACACGGCTAAGGCCACCCTTGAGGCCTTGAGGAACATACTTGCCTATAAGACTGTAAAGGACTGGGCGAGAGCATGACGGGCAAGCTCTACGCAGTAATTAGGCTTAGAGGTAGAGTAGGGGTTCCTCCAGACATCAAGCTCACCTTGAAGACCCTCCGCTTAACTAGGAATAACCACTTGACATTGGTCGAGGCAACTCCGTCTAACGAGGGTTTGTTGAAGAAGGCTTCGGAGTACATAACTTACGGCGAGATATACGAGGAGACACTTGCTCTCCTACTTGAGAAGAGGGGTCGCTTGAGGGGGGACAAGAAGCTAACTCTGGACTTTGTGAAGAAGCTGGGCTTCGAGAGCTTTAGGGACCTGGCTAGAGCCCTCATAGAGGGCAGGGTTAAGCTGAAGAGCATACCGAACTTGAAGCCAGTGTTTAGGCTTCACCCTCCCTCTAAGGGCTTCAAGGGTTCTATCAAGAAGCCCTACAACGTGGGCGGAGAGCTCGGCTATAGGGGCTCTAAGATAAATGAGCTCATAGAGAGAATGGTCTAGCAACTCAGCGCTCTACGAGCAAGCTCATCAGCTCCCTCGTCCTCCTAGGGGTCAAGCCTAGGGCTCTAAGGGACTCGTAGAGCATGTTTAGTATGCTGCACTTGACGTTTAGAAGCCTCCTCTCCCTCCTCCTAATCTCCTGAATCTCTCTATCTATCTTCTCTATGACCTCTCTAACCTCCTCGAGAAGCTCCTCTACGCAGCTGGCGTCCCCCCTGGACATCGCGTCACCTAAAACCCAGAGAACTCTTCTGTACTCCTCTGGAATCTCGCTTTCACTTATGTTTACTATCTCCACCTCGCTGTAGCCTTTGAACACGTTTATCACCAGGCTAAATGGCTTAACTAGCTCGTAGTACTTCCTTGAGGGACCTAGAGACCCCGACTTGACCTCGAAGGATCTTATCAAGCCAGCCTTCAATAGTATGTCTATGTGCTTCAATATCGCCTGTTGGCTGACGTTTAGCTCCTTGGACAGCTGAAGCAAGTACCTAGGCTCCTTAGCTAGTAGCTCAAGTATCCTCCTCCTCGTCTCATTACCTAGAACCTCTAGCAAGCTCAGCTCTCTACGAGCCACTCTGCACCCCCAGTATAAGAATGTGGGGAAAGATTTAAATATTTCTAACCTTAGGTTAGTAACCAGAGGTGAGAGAGTTATGTGGTGGAGGCCTAGAAGGTTCTCCAGGATCTTCGATGAGATAGAGAGGGCCTTTGAGGACATAGATGAGATGATTGAGAGGATGTTCCAGACGATATCGAGGATGCCTAGGGGGGAGGTTGCTGTAGAGGGCCCATACTTCTACGGCTTCAGCATAACGATAGGGCCTGACGGCAAGCCAGTGATACAGGAGTTCGGCAACGTTAAACCCTCTAGGTGGGGCATAGAGAGAAGCGACGTCAGGAGGCCCTACGTTGAAACTCACGTGGACTCCAAGGCTGGAGAGCTTAAGCTAATAGCTGAGCTGCCAGGCGTCGACAAGGACTCCATTAAGATCAACGCCACTGAGGACATGGTGACTATAAGGGCTGAGCACGGAGACAGGAAGTACCAGGCTGACGTCAAGCTGCCAGCCAAGGTGGACCCCACCTCTGCTAAGGCCAGCTATAGGAACGGTGTGCTGGAGGTCACGCTGAAGCTCAAGGAGAAGGTCGAGGAGAAGGGCTACGAGATAAAAATAGAGTAGAAACACCTCTTTTTTATCATGAGCCCGCTCGAGGTGATGGTTTATGTCGTCTGGAACCGTGACGTTAAGAGTTGCTGAGGCTAAGGCTCGAGACGTGGGTAGGGGTATTGCTAGGCTTGATCCAGCCATAATGTCTCAGTTGAAGCTTAGCGCTGGTGATGTTGTAGAGATAATAGGCAAGAAGAAGACCGTCGCTATATGCTGGCCAGGCTACCCTGAGGATTATGGTAAGGGCATCATAAGGATTGATGGCTACGTAAGGCGTAATGCTGGCGTGAGCATCGACGATAAAGTGACCGTTAAGGTAGCTACTGTCAGAAAAGCTGAGAAGGTTGTGCTAGCCCCTACAGAGCCTTTGAGGATTGTCGGTGGGGAGGAGTACATAAAGCACCTCCTTGAGGGTAGAGCTATTACGAGAGGTGACTACGTCCCCGTTGGAATTATGGGTAGAACTGTGGACTTCATAGTTACTTCGATACAGCCAGCGGTGGATGCCGTCATAGTTTCGCCAGAAACTCAAGTAGTCATAAGCGAGAAGGTTGAGAAGGTACCCAGAGCCATACCGAGGGTTACGTATGAGGATATAGGAGGCCTAAAAGACGTAATAATGAAGATAAGGGAAATGGTTGAGCTGCCTCTAAGACATCCTGAGCTCTTTGAGAGGCTTGGTATTGAGCCTCCTAAGGGTGTACTGCTCTATGGGCCGCCAGGCTGCGGCAAAACACTACTAGCAAAGGCAGTAGCCAACGAGACCAATGCTCACTTCATCAGCATAAGCGGCCCTGAGATCATGAGTAAGTTTTATGGTGAGAGTGAGGAGAGGTTGAGGGAGATCTTTAAGGAGGCTGAGGAGAACGCTCCCTCAATAATATTCATCGACGAGATAGATGCAATAGCTCC
>QMSN01000036.1 GCA_003650865.1 Thermoprotei archaeon | reverse complement strand
CCCCCTCCTTACTCCAACATACCCGGTGACGTCGAGGTCATGAGGGCTACATGCCTAGGTGGCTCAACTGTTGTGTCCTTGGGCAACGTCGTGCAGCCCAGCGCCCTCGACGACCTATTAAGGTGGCTGGGGGTTGGTCGTGATGTAGTGGAGTTTGCCCTAAAACTCTTAAACCCGCAGAGGCCAACTCTGGAATCACTTTCAAGGGGGTCAAAGGCCTTCGCTGAGGCATGCTTAAAGCGAGGCTTAGAGCCTAAGCTCATGTTGAAACACATAGATTACGGCAAGTGCGTCAAGTGCGGCATGTGCTCTCTTGGATGTAAATTTTCGGTTAAGTGGGATGCATCAAAACTTGTTGGAGAGGCTAGGTATCAAGGGTTAACGGTGCTGGAGGGCTTTGATGCTAAAAGCATTACATGTGCACGTGAGGGCTTCAAAGTTGAGGGCTTGTGGAAGGGCTCTAGGTACAACATTAAGGGTAGAGTTGTCGTCATAGCCTGCGGAGCCGTTGAAACACCTAACCTGATACGCACCTTGAAGTCCCCTCCTGAAGGTGTTGGCGAAGGCCTCTTCGTGGATCCCTTCGTGACAGTAGGAGGCCTCCTCAAGTCTTCAAGTCTAAACAACGACGTCAGCATGTCCCTCTACGTGGAGAGGGAGGGCTACATGTTGTCCCCCCACTTCTCTCAAGCACTGTACAAAGCTATCGCCGAGAGATTTCCTGGAGCTGGACCAAGCGACATAGTTGGGATCATGGTCAAAGTGGCCGACGAAGGTGCTGGACACGTAGATGAGCGCGGGGGTGTTGTGGCCAAGCTCTCTAAGCGGGATAGATCTATCCTTGAGAGGGGGGTTGAGGAGGCTAAGGAGCTCCTCTCTACGTGTGGTGTTGAGGAGAACACCATAACAACGACGAGGATTAGAGGAGCTCATCCAGGGGGTACAGCGGCTCTAGGCAGGGTTGTCGATAGGGACATGCAGGTTAAGGGTTGTGAAGGAGTCTTCGTAGCGGATTCGAGCCTGCTCAAACCACCCTTAGGCATGCCTCCCATACTGACCATAATGGCGTTGGCCTTGGCCTGCTCCACTAAGATAGAGGAGTACTTCGTGGGGTAGAACAGCTTAAAGCCTACTCGCAACAGTGTGTAGGGGGTGCCTAGACTTGGTCGTGATCATAGAGCCTGGAGATACCGAGTGGGTTGTAGTTGATGAGAAGGTGCGCAGGAAGGTGTTCAGCTCGGGCAACCTGATGTTCGTGATTTACGACTTAGACCCTGGAGCAGAGGTGCCGCTACATCAACACCCCGAGGAGCAAGCTGGCTTCATAGTTAAAGGTGAGGTTGAGATCTACACAGACACTACGCGTAGAGTGCTTAAGGAGGGCTCGTGGTACCACTTTGAGCCCAATGAGCCTCATGGAGGTAGGGTCGTCGGCTCTCAGAAAGCGCTAGTAGTGGATGTGTTCACACCGCCCAAAAAGGAGTTCTTAGAGCCCTCGAGGAAGTGAAGGTAAAGAAGTGAGGTGTCTACGCGGCTACTTGGCGTAGGCCTCGACTAGGTCCCTCGCGGTTATTATCCCCACAATTCTATCTTCTTCCGTTACTGGGAGCCTCCTTATGTGCTTCATGGCCATGGTCAAGGCTGCCTCGTGTATGCTCGCATCCGCATTTATGGTTACGAGGGGCTTTGAGGCGTAGAGCTCAATGGGAGCCTCGAAGGGCAAACCCCTTGCGACAACCTTTGAGAGCAGGTCTCTCTCAGTAAAGATGGCGTATGGCCCTTGACCTGAGTCTACGAGTACACTGCCTATCCTCTTGGTGCACATGACCTTAGCCGCCTCAGCGACATCGGCTTCTGGGGGCAACGTCACAACACTCTTAGTCATGAACTTCCTCACTTTAAGCTCAGACTCCTCCATCCCGGGTAACGCCTTGACAAGGTCTGATGTTGAGAGGAAGCCCACGGGGAAGCCCTTGTCGAGGACTATTAGCCTACCCTTACCCTTGATGAGGGCCCTCGCCCCCTCCTTTATCGAAGCCGAGGCGTCTATAGTCAGAGGTCTAGGGGACATAACCCTCTCAACTTCAACATTCCACACATCCAACCCTGGACATATAACCCTTGACAGGAGGTCTCTCTCGCTGAATATGCCTATGTAGTCCACGTCACCTCTAACGACCACGCTACCTATATGCCTCTCACCCATGATCTTCGCGGCGTCAATAACCTTAGTCGACTTGTGCACGTACACTATATCCCTAGACATTATGTCCATAACCCTTCTACGCTTCTTAAACTCCCTATAGGCTATGTCGACTATACTGGGGAATTCGTCCATCAAGGTTTTACCCAAAAGAGAAGCCCCCAAATATAACATAGCTACTCCTTTGCTTAAACCTTCTCAGTGACCAGTAGCTTTATAGGGCACTAAGCCTAGGTGTCTTCAGGCGATGATGACTACCAATCCGGGCGAGCTTGATGAGCTAACCGTCTCACACTGAGTCCTTTAATGCCTGCTTTCAAGAAAAAAGGAATAATGATGTTGAGCTTACGTCTTCTTCTCTTTTATCGACTTTATGAACTGTTCAACGGGTATAGCTGGCATGCTTATTATGTGGACAGTCCCTCTCGAACCAAGCTCAACAGATATCCTGGCTATAGCCTCGTTGTCGGGAGCCTCAACTATGTTGACGAAGTCGTAGGGGCCAAGCACCGCCCACTGCTGGAGAACCTTAGCGCCAAAAGTCTCTATCTCCTTGTTAACCTCTAGTATTCTCTCAGGCCTCTCCTTGACGGTCTTTCTGCCCTCAGCCGTTAGCGTCGAGAGGAGGACGTATATCCCCATCTCTAGGGCACCTCAAATCTATATTGCTTAGTAACGGTATATAGCGATATCGAAGTTTCTATTCCCTGAGAGGTAATACCGTAGTTTAAAAGGGTTTTGTAGCAAAGGCTTATGGTGGAGATGAAGGAGAACAGAGATCCTGCATCAAGGATCATGATTCTCCTAGTCTTGATGGTGGTGCTAATAGCCATACTAAATGCTCTAGTAGCATCTCCATAACTACCTTCAGGGCTAAGCTATAAGTAAAGCAGATGAGCAGTAGAAATTATTGGTGGATACGGTGAACTTAGACTCTCAAGAAGTAAGCCCCACCAATAAGCTCATAGTGGCCTTGACGGGCTATGCCGATGGAGGTGGAGTTGTTACCTATAGCGTAAGCTACCTGTCAAAGTGGCTTTGCATGAAGACCATGAGGACTCTATCAGCTGAAGGCTTCGTCGACTACGCGTTGAACAGGCCTAAGACAGTTATTGCGGAGGGAGTTGTCAAGAAAATTTCGCCCTTACTTTACTCATTTAAAACCTCTAATAAAGGGGACACGCTCCTATTAACAGGTCCTGAGCCAAACGTTAAGTGGCGTACCTTCATAAAGATGACCTTGAAATTCGCTAAGAAGCTCAGCTGCAAGCTTCTATGTACTTTAGGGGGCTTTATAGACAACGTGTCTGAGCCGAAGGTATCCTATGTCGTGGCTGACGAGTCTCTAAAGGACCTAGTACAGGACTTAAACCCCATAACTTATGAGGGACCCTCAAGCATATACACGCTTCTTCTGAGGAGGGCTAAGAGGTACGGCATTAATGCTGTGAGCTTATGGGTTCACATCCCATACGTCGTGCATACATTACTGCCACAGCTTGGCGGAGTGGACTATTGGTCGGGCTACTTGCTTCTAAGGGCTCTAGGCTCGCTGATGAAGCTTGATCTAGACCTTGGAGAGGCTGACGAGCTTCACAAGAAGTTTAAGAAGAAGCTTGAGGTATACAGGTACGCCTTATCTCAAGGCTCTCTAAGCGACCTCTTAAGCGGTCCCTCGAAATACATATTTTAGAGGTAACGCACGTCGAGACAGCTTATTACTTTAGTCCTCTATTTCTCCTTAGAGTCTATGGCTCTATACAAGGTGCTGAAGGGCCTTGAAGCGCATAGTCTCAAGGAAGCTTAGGGGGCTTAGAGCTGGAGCTAGGGCTATGCTGAAGGCATCCATAGCCACAGTGATGCTGGTTGCAATTGAGATAGCTGTCCTAGCTTCACTGGGCTTCTCAAAGATAGTGTTAGCTGATGCTCTGCACGGCGTGATAGATGTAATAGTGGGCTTCACGGTCTACGTAGCGTTAAAGGCCTCAGCCTCAAAGCCCAGCAAGAGGTTTCCATGGGGGCTCTACAAAGCTGAGAGCTTAGCTTCTCTAGCGGTATCCTTAGTGTCGGTCTTCATGGCCGCTTGGATAACGTACTTAGCCCTATCAGCAATGCACGAGACCACACCTCCCCACATAGCCCTCCTAGTGCTGATAGGTGGGCTTGAATCCCTCGTGATCTTGAAGTACCTGACGAGGACCATGGAGAGAGTGAAGAGCAGGGCTCTCCAAGCGTCGGTTACTCACCTCAAGGCTGACGTGCTCATAGGGGTGGTCGCTGGAGGATTGGCTATGCTGGCTCAGCCCATGAACATGCCGATCCTAGAGGCTGGAGCCACCGTGGGCGTGGCCCTCTACATGGCCTACACCGCGGTGAAAATACTCGTTGAATCCACATACACTCTTCTCGACGTTGGGGTTGATGGAGAGCTCAATAGGAAGATGAGGCGTATAGCTGAGGAAGCTTCTGGCCTCGAGGTCTCGAGGCTTAAACTTAGGCCTGTAGGCTCCTTCGTAGTCGGTGAGGTTTGGCTTCGAGCACCAGGCCACTTGACCTTAAGCGAGGCCCATAAAGCTGCCGTCAAGACCGTTAGGAGGATACTCTCCTCGATTCAAGAGGTGATCCACGTAACCATAATATTAACACCTAAGAGGGCTAAGCGGGTAAAGAAGTTTATTAAGAAGAGGGCTAGGCTCGTGGAGCACGTGAAGCCTAAGCGTTATCGCACTAGTAAGCGTAGAGCTAAGCGCTCTTAGGCTCTGCCTATTCCTCGAGCCATCCCAGTATCAGCTTAAAGAGCTCTAAGTGAACTTTCTCCCTAACAGCTGAGTGCCCAGCATTGGCTAGCACTACGTAAGCCTTTTCGTGGCATCCAAGGTCTCTAAAGCAGTTCCAATTGTCCTCCTGCAACACCAACACGTCGTACTCCCCCCTGATGAGCAGCGTAGGAGTCTTTATCTGCGGGATGTACTTTGAGGATGTGTAGTTCAATAGGTCTGCCATGACAGCCGTCGGTATCGTGGAGTTCCTCGAGGATATGAGCTCGTACCACTGATCTATGATTTCCTCCTCAGCTTCGTGTAGGAAGGGCCCCTTCTCTCTTGAGGCTTTCTCAGGGACGTAGTAGATTCCTTGTGATGCTAGTTGAGGGAGTGCGCTGAAGACCTGCTCAAACGTGTCGTTCATGTCCTTGTAGGGGTAGCCTATGAGCACAAGCCTGTCGACGAGCTCGCCGTACATGCCCGTAAACGTCACTGCTACGCAGCTGCCAAATGATAGACCCACAACACTTACTCTGCTAACACCCTTCTCGGAGATTATTCGATCCACTACTGCCTTTACGTCTCTAGCGCAGTCCTCTAACGTGAAGGTCTCAGGCTTGTCGCTCAGTCCAAAGCCCCTCACGTCGATGGCGTACACATCGAAGCCGTGGCGAGCCAAGTAGTCCATTAAGCTGTAGTCTGAGACTGGAATATCGTAGTAGAGGTGTCCAACTCCTGTGTATGGGTGGAGCAGGATGACCACTCCTTTAGTCTCCACTCTCGGGACGTACTTCTCGAGGACGTAAACCTCGGCTCCATCGAAGGACTTAACTGTGAAGCTTCTCTCAGCAACTCCAAGCTCTACTTGAGCCCAGTAGAGGTGGCCTACGACTACTAGTAGCGCTACTGCAGCTAGGACGATAGCGACTATGCTAGTTTTACCAAGCCTACCTCCAGCCAAACCACTACCCTCCAAGCAGATCCATCTCTTAGACTCATTAATGTTATCGATGCCCCTCCTTATCAAGCTTGGTCTTTCAGGAGCTTTATACCTGCGCTCTTCTCAAAGAGGGGCATGTGCTCAATTATGTCGTCGTCGCTGTACCACCCACCCGGGTTCTGTACTACTATGAGATCTCCTCCCTCATCTCCACACATCATCACGAAGAGTATCATGGAGGGATTTGTGAGGCTCGTCGCAACTATGACGTCGCTCCTCGGCCTAACGACGTAGAACAACCTCTCCTTCAACCTCCTCTCTAAGCCGTCCACGTCCCTCACGACATCCCACGTCCACTTAAAGGCGAGTGCGCTCTTAATGGGTGCTTCTTCGCCCACGAGAGCCACCAGTAAATAGTGTTGTTGGGTGTACTATCAATGTTGCCTTCGAGAGCTTCGACTTCGAGACGTGTACCCTCAAAGTTCAGCCCTCGCTCCAGAGGCTCCAGAAGTAATCTTCCGCTGCTTCAACTACACTCTTGTCAGTGCACCTCAAGGTGGTCTCGTGGTTGTAGTAGAGGGCTGACTCACTCCAGTTGTGCGATCCCACGTAGACGACCTCGCCATCTATGATCACGAGCTTCATGTGGTCGGTGTCGGCTTGCTCATCCAGCTTCACGTGCACTCCATGCTCCAAGAGGTACTCGTAAGCCTCTAGGTTTCTCTCCATCTCCCCGTAGTACGTCTTGTGCTCCAGGAATACGTAGACCTTAACTCCTCTCTCAGCAGCTCTAGCGAGCTCCTCTATCACGTCATTTGCGTAGTCAAAGCTATCTCCTGGGTCGTATATCATGGAGTACATGGCGACTAGTATCCTATCCTTAGCTCCTCTCAGGTCCTGAATCAAGCTCTCATAGTACTCCTCGTCTACTAAGAGCGTGGTCTCTCCAGCTTCAACTTCAGCTTCTCTCGCCCCTCTCTCAGTGACCGCTAACACCTTGAACTTCTCAACCTCGCTTGTGAGCTCAAAGGATAGCATCCTACTCTCGCCAGGCTCTAAGTGGCAGACATCGTAGGCCACTTGAAGGGGCTCTTCACTCGTAAACGTTACGAAGAGAACCACTACACTCAAGCTACTGTTGTAGGTGTTGGTCACGTTAACCTCCACGGCGTTGAGGGATGACGATAAAAACACGCTTAAGGCAACTCCGCTCTCATTGCTCAAGAGGGCTTCGTACCTCAACGCCAAGTTCTCGTAGGCCTTAGTGAGCTCGTAAAGCTCGTAGCTCAACGCGTTGTAGTTGCCTAGAAGATCCTTGTATTCATCGCTTAGACTTGTGTAATTCAACTGCAAGCTTAGGAGCTCGCCTTCAAGCTGAGCCACTAAGTCATTAGTAGACGAGTAGCTCCAGTAGTATCCGGCGAGCAAACCTACTACTAAGGATATGAGGCATGCAATCCACACCGCATGCCTCAACGAGACCCCCCACAATCATAGTGTCATCGGTAGAGAAAAATCTGCAGCTACTAGAGCAACCCTAGGCTTCTGTGAGGACCTCATGTTAACAAGAACCGCTTCTAGGAGCACCTACCTGATCATCCTCCATATTCTCTCTGATGCCACCCTAACGCAGGGGAGGCTCCCCTTAGCCTCCTCCTTCAACTTTTCGAGGAAGCCCCAGAACTCCTCAACTTTGCTTGAGGCATCTCTCCTCTTAACTGCGTGGAATGAGATCTTCTCGACGCGGGATTTTATGGATGCCACGCGCAGGTCATGGTAGTCTCCCACCAACCCCCTTATGGAGGTTAGAGGGGTTATCGTCAAGCCTAGACCTTGAGATACAGCTGTTAGTGTAGATGTAACGCTGGGGAAGACCGCTTTAACGTTTAGAGTTGCAGGCTCAACCTCGTTAAGCTCTAAGTACCTGTAAACTAAGCTGCCCATCCCCGACTTGGGGTCACACATAACGACTGGATACCCTCTTAAATCCTCCATCTTAACCCTACCTTTCAACCCCCACTTTGCTGGCGACACTACAACGAACCTGTCAGTTGCCAGCTCCATGTACTCCACATCGCTCCACTCAGCTCTCTTCTCGATACCCTCTATGAAAGCTATGTCAGCCTTCCCTACTCGAACCTCTCCTATGCAGTAGGCCTCATCCCCCCTCTTGAGCATGAACGACATGTTGGGGTTGACGTTCTCCTTGAACTTGCTGATGACACATGGCACTACGTGCTCAATCGACAACTCCATGGATGCAACCGTGAGCAAATTAGACCGTAACCCTAACTCCTCCACCTTACTCTTTATCTCGAGCAACCCCTCGAGAAGCCTTTTAAGGTCCCTATAGACCACTCGGCCTTCAGGGGTTAATGAAGCCCCTCTAGCCCCTCTCTCAAATAACTTAACGCCTAAGAAGGACTCAAGAGAGGCTACGTGGTTGCTCACGGTGGCCACAGTCAACCCCAGCTTCTTAGCAGCCTCTCTAAAGCTGTTGTGCTCAGCTGCTACTAGGAAGACCCTTATTGAAGAGAGCTTCAAGTCCAAGCTCATAGAACCCATAAAGGGCTTCTATACAGAGTGTAAAAATTTTTGTACAGTGAGAGCTGAGAACCACTTCCTCTAGCTACTCTAACTTCACCTCTCTCACTATGCCAGCTTTATCGCATATCCTCCTCAAAACATCGTTTATCTG
>QMSN01000035.1 GCA_003650865.1 Thermoprotei archaeon | reverse complement strand
TTCTTCCAGCTTAAAGATGCCATAGAGCTAGCGAGGGTGTATAATGAAGCCTACATCTACATGAACGGGATCACGGGGGTTGAGGACATCATGTTCGCTCAGACATATGCAGAGCATTATGGTGCTGTTAGGTCGGCTAATGACCTAGAGGAGATAAGGAAGGCCTACCGGGAGAGGGCCTCTGGCATCCATGTAATAGGACCAGATCCCCCCGCTGTATCAAAGGAAAAGGTGGTAGAGAACTTAAAGGTTAAAGTGTTTTCACAGCCTGCAACCTACAAGAAAGTTGTGGAGAATGTCTTTGATATAACAAGGCTATCCCTCGTGTACATGCCCTTCTACCACTTCGAATTGCAGTACAGAGATAGGATAGGGACTATGATAATTAACGGGGTCTCTGGAAAAGTCTTAACGTGACGTAAACTTCCTCCTACTTTTTATTGCCTCTTCGAGCAGTATACGCTTCTCGACGTGAGCAACGACCTTCCTTACCCTCACAACGGCGTCAGGGTTCACCGATATGCTGTCAATGCCTTGCCTCACAAGCCACTCTACGAAGTCCTCGAAGTATGAGGGTCCCTGACCGCATATGCTCACGGTCACGCCATGCTTATGGGCAATCCTTATGAGCCGGCTTATAGCCCTTAGAACCGCTGGATCCCTTTCATCGAAGTACCTTGGGTCGAGCTTGGGCAGTATCTCAGAGTCCCTATCGACACCTAGGATTAGCTGTGTAAGGTCGTTGCTGCCTATGCTGAAGCCATCGATGTACTTGCAGAACTTATCTGCTAGGAATATCACGCTGGGGACCTCAGCCATGACCCACACTTTGAAGTCCCTTCCTCTCTCAAGCCCTTCCTCCTTCATTATCTGTAGGACCTTCTCGACCTCCCAAGTGGTCCTGACGAATGGAAGCATCACCCATACGTTCTTGAGTCCCCACTCGTCTCGAACTTTCTTTATCGCTCTACACTCAAGCCTAAACGCCTTCTCGTACTGGGGGCTTATGTACCTCGAGACCCCTCGGTAGCCTATCATGGGGTTCCTCTCTTCAGGCTCGTACCTCTCACCACCCTTCAGCTGCTTGTACTCATTCGTCTTAAAGTCGCTGAACCTCACAACGACTGGCCTGGGCTGGATATGTCTAGCCACGGTGGCTATGCCTTCAGCCAGCTTCTCAACGAACTTGTCCTGCTCACCCTTCTCAATGAGGTATAGTGGGTGTTCGCCTATGTGGGCGGTCATTATGAACTCTATCCTCATGAGCCCTATGCCGTCGAAGGGCAAGTTTAAGTACTCAGCTATCTTCTCGGGTACTCCTAGGTTCATGTACACCTTGGTCCCAGTGGGCTCGACGTACTCCATGGCTGAAGGGCCTCTACTCACCTCTACAGCCTCCACCTCCTTCGGCTTCGCTAGCTCCTCCACAACCCCCTCGTAGACTACACCTGTCGTGGCATCCACAGTGTATTCCTTGCCGGTGCTCATGACCTTAGTCGCGTTTCCCGTGCCAACTATTGCTGGTATGCCTAGTTCACGGCTCACGATGGCGGCGTGGCATGTTATCCCTCCCTCGTCAGTCACTATGGCCCCTGCGAGCCTCATGTACGGCACCCAGTCGGGGTTCGTCATGACAGTCACCAGTATGTCCCCCTTCTTGATCAGCTTGGACGCCTCCTCAACGCTCCTGACAACCTTCGCCTTACCAACCCACACTCCAGGGCTTGCTGGCAGACCTTTGGCGATAACCCTTCTCTCTATTGTTACAGGTGCCTTCTCCTCACTTGGAGGCTTACCCTTCTTGAGGGACATCACAGTCTCAGGTCTGGCTTGAACTATGAAGACGTTGTCGGGGAATGGAAGGTCTTTGTCTATGGCCCACTCGATGTCTTGAGGATACTGGTAGTGTTGCTCTATCTTCACTGCGAGCTCTGCAAGCCTTGTAGCCTCATCATCGTCTAAGCAGGGCTTCCTCCTCCTCTCAGGAGGGACATCAACTTTAATCGTTTTGCCAGTAGCAGGGTCGCGTACAAGTTCAAATGTCTTCTCTGCAATCCTCTTCTCCAAGATTTGAAGGGTGTTCTTGTCAACTACGTATTCGTCTGGTGTCACAGATCCACTTACAACTGCTTCGCCTAATCCCCAGCTACCCTCAATTACTATCTTGGTTTCATCGCCCGTGACCGGATGTATCGTGAACATCACGCCAGCCGCCTTCGCGTTAACCATCTTTTGAATAGCGACACTCATCAAGACCTTGTCGTGAGGTATCCCCTTGTCCTGCCTGTAGAATATGGCTCTAGGCGTGAACAACGACGACCAGCACTTCTTAACCTTCTCGAGGACCTCATCCTCACCCTCAACGTTGAGGAACGTTTCCTGCTGTCCAGCGAAGCTTGCTCCTGGTAAGTCCTCAGCTGTCGCTGAGCTCCTCACAGCTACAGATACCTTGCTAGATCCAAGCCTCTCACAGAGCTTCCTGTAGCTTTCCCTTATGCTGTTGGCTAGGTCGTCTGGTATTGAGCTCTCCTCTATGAGCTTCCTTATGGTCTTGCTTGCCTCCCTGTACTGCTGAGGATTCGAGGGGTCTTTGATGACCTCTTTGAGTACTCTCTGAATCTCGTCTTTTATTCCAGTTTTCTCTATGAACACCTTATAAGCGTAAGATGTCACAGCGAATCCTGGAGGTACAGGGACACCAGCCTTGGTTAGCTCACCTAAATTCGCGCACTTACCGCCTACTAGCGGGAGGTCTTCTTTGCCTATTTCTTCAAACCACAAGACGTACTTCTCTTCCCTACTCATCCTCCCACCTAGCTTGAAGTGGTGGTGTTTTATTTACTGGTAGAGTCATGGGATTTAAGTGTTGCTAAGAGCATGGTCTTCCCAGGTTAAGTAATACTTAAGGTTAATGCCATTATTCCTCAGTCTTGTAATACCTCTTCATGTAGTAGCCGAATTCCTTGTGAGGGCCGAAGCTCTCAAGTCCCTGTGAGTAGAGCTGCTCTCTAAGTTCGCAAGCTTTCTCTTTGCTTATCTGTTTAGTTCTCTCTAGGTATTCTATGACCTCTTCGGCTTCGTTGACGCTTTTGCATCGCCTTATATAATCAACGGCGTCAGGAAGCTTAGGGTGGTAGTCCTCATCGTTTGTCCGAGAGCCTCTAATCTCTACGCTCATTAGCTGTTGCTCCATCTCCCTAGCTAAGTTTGGATACAGCTTCTTGAAGGTCTCTATGTCCATCTCGACCATTACTACTTCCTCTTCAACTTCTTGGCTGCTACGATAGATATTACGTCGTTCTCCTTTAAAACGGTATTCTCTCCAAGCTTCGTCTTCTTACGGACGTCAACAGCGTATATGAAGCTCTCTCCAAGCTCTGTGTGTATCATGTAGGCAAGTTGCTTCACAGTAGTCCCTCTAGGGACTAGGTACACGTCGGGTAGGACGTTGCCTTCGCTGTCGGTTAAGCTACTAGCGTCTGCAACGGGGTAGACTGGTATGAGACCGAGCTTATCGAAGTACACCCTATTGAGAACCTCTTGAACCCCCGTTGAGCCCCATACGTCTAGCACCCTCTCCTTAATGGACTCTAGAGCCCTCCTCTGCTGAGGGGTTAATAGATCCTCTCTCAATACCGTGAAGGTACTATCGCCAGGCGTATAGCTTATCAAGCCCTTCTCTGAGGCTCTCCTCAAGGCTAGCTCTGCCTCAGCGCTACATGGGACAACGTTCTCATCTCCATACCTCTCCTTTAACCTCTTTATGTTGTCAATGCTCTGAGGCATGTCGGCCTTGTTAGCCGCTATAACCATCGGCTTAGCCTCCTTCATAACAGTAGCTGCGAAGAGCTCTACGTCATCAGCTGACCAGTCCCTCAGCTTCCTCCCAGATAACCCCGCCTTCTCCATAGCTTTATCGACGTGGCTTTCCATAACACCTAGGCCACTAAGCCTCGTGGCCAGAATCTTGCTTACATCTGCTCCTCCATGCTCCACGAGCCTTGTGGTCTTAGCCCAGTCCCTCCTCAACATCCCCGAAACCCAGAGTACAACCTCCCTCTCTATGGCCTCCACTTCGAGCAACGGGTCATAGGAGCCTGGTGGACATGGCCTGCCCTCAGCATCAGTTGAGCCTGCTGCGTCCACTACGTGTATCAACGCGTCAGCCATCCTCATTTCGTCTAAAAACTTATTGCCGAGACCCCTCCCCTCATGAGCGCCGGGTATGAGCCCCGCTAAGTCTATGACCTTAACTGGAACATACCTAACGCCGTCAATGCACAATGAGTTCTTTGGGTTATCCTTCACGCCGAACTCTTTACACACGCACTTCACCTTCAAGTAGGCTACGCCTACGTTGGGCTTTATAGTCGTAAAGGGCCTCGCCTCTATCCTCACGGGAAGCATTGTTAAAGCGGCGAACATGGTGCTCTTGCCGACGTTGGTCTTGCCTATTAGCGCAACCTCGGGCATGGTGCTCACCAAGAACTACAAGTATTACCACGCCTTCCTCTATTAAGCGCTTGCCAAGAGTTCTGTACGCACAAAGTTAAATAGCCAGAATCTGAGGAATAAGGTGTTTCAGCGGGGTGGTTGCAATCCGCCAATCGTGTTTCATGGGGTAATCGCTTTAAACCTGCTCTTTATGTCTACAGCCAACAGCATGCTCGGTGACCTCCATGACCTTTAGGGTGCTCATCACGGATAACGTCCACGAGGAGTGCGCATCCTTCTTAAGGGCTAGGGGATGCCATGTAGACGTTAAGCCCTCTCTAACTAAAGAGGAGCTCCTCAAGGCTGTTAAGGAATACGACGCGATTATAGTTCGAGGCAAGACGAAGTTCACTCGTGAGGTCCTCATGGAGGCCAACAGCCTTAAAGTCATAGGTAGAGCTGGGGTGGGGCTTGATAACATAGACGTCGAAGCTGCCTCTCAAAAGAACATTAAGGTCGTTTCCACGCCACAGGCATCTACAGTAGCAGTCGCCGAGGCCACCATGGCCTTGATGCTGGCCTTAATGAGGATGATACCTGAGGCCAATAGGACGCTTAAGGAGGGCATGTGGCTCAAGAACAAGTTCATGGGGTGTGAGCTCAGAGGCAAAACACTGGGCATCGTGGGTTTTGGGAGGATAGGCAAGGCTGTTGCAAAGCGAGCCCTCTCATTCGAAATGAGGGTCATAGCCTACGACGTTAGAGACATACGTGAAGAGGCTTCAGCCATGGGAGTGGAAGTAGCTGAGTCCCTTGAGGACTTGCTGAAGAGGTGCGACATACTGACTCTTCACATACCTCTCAATAAGAGCACTCGCGGCCTCATAGGGGAGAGGCAGATATCCCTTATGAAGAGAGGCGCGGTCATAATAAATACGTCGAGAGGCGGCATAATAGACACGAAGTCGCTTCTCAAGGCCCTTAAGGAAGACAAGCTCTCAGGAGCAGCTCTCGACGTCTTCGAGCACGAGCCTCCTCAAACAGATGAGGAGTGGGAGCTGATAAAGCTCCCTAACGTCGTAGTCACTCCTCACATAGCCTCTCAGACTCATGAAGCTCAGCGGTCAGCTGGGATAATGATAGCTGAGGAGGTCCTTAAGGCGCTAAACGATACGAAGATCACGGGGACACGTTAATAAACACCGTTGATAGTAAAACATTGTGGAGATGCCATGCTTAAAGAAGCCCTAGAGAGAATGGGGTTAAGCGAGGCGGAGTCCTCCATCTACCTCTTCTTAAACGAAAACCCTAGGAAGAGACTTGAGGAGATAGCTGAGAGCTTAAAGCTGAAGGAGAGCGAGGTGGAAGGCGCCTTATCGTCCCTTTATAGCAAGGGCCTTGTAGTCAAGGTTGAAGAAGGGCTCTACGATGTGGTTCAGCCATCGAGAGCCCTTGAGAATTTGTTGCAGCTAAAGTTAAAGCTCATGGAGGCGGAGGTCGTAGAGCTCAGAAGGCAAGCCTCAATGCTTAGAGAAGCCTTAGAGTCCAAGTACTGGGAGAGCAGGTATGGCATAAGGGAGGAGCTGATACTAGACCCCCTCGAGAGCTTAACGGCTATGGAGGTTAGGACTGTCAAGATGATAATGGATGCCAATAGCGAGATAATGATCTTCACGGCGTCCTTTGAGTGGCTTCCTAAGGTTAAGGATGTGTTATTGGACTCCGCTAGGAGAGGTGTTAAGGTGAGGGTGCTGATGAGGGTTAGCGACGAGGCATCTAAGGCAAGGGCTATGGAGCTACTTAAGGGAGGTGTCCATGTGAAAAACGTTGTTGAGAAGTGGTACCCAGTGCGAGGAACCATAGTCGACAGAAGTAAACTCCTATTCCTGATATGGGCAACGGAGAGGAAGACATCTTACTATAAGCCTCACTACACCGAAAACCCAGGTTTAATCAAAGTGTTCTTAGATGCCTTCGAGAAGAGGTGGGAGAGGGCTGTCGACGTAGCTTAAAGGGCGATCTTCCTTGAGCTCCGCTAGAGCTACATCAGTCGAGTATACGGCTTTCATACATGCAACTGAGGACCACGATAAAGTTTTGACGGCAGTTCTAAATGTTATGCCGCCGAGGCTTCGAGGACGTGCAGACATCTCCGTCGAGGAGACGCATGGGCACTATGAAAACCCCATAACGATACTTAGAGCATGCTTCAGAAATCCCGATCAAGCCTCCGAATCTCTAACTTGGGTTTTGAGCAACATGCCACCTGAAGACAGAACTTTCTTAGCTGGAAGGTTGGATTTGCACCTCGACGAGAAGTCCAGAGTGTACATACGCCTAGACAAGCAAGAGGCCTTCCTTGGACGCATAAAACTATCCTATGGGAACGACGTGATAAGGGTTAGATTCACGTTTAAAGGCGCTAAGAACGAGGTTAAGGAGCTTCTGCTATTAATGCTAGGTTAGGGGATTGATTATGCCTAAGAGGAGGTACGTTGATCTACACGTTAAGCTCTATGGAGATCACGATCCTCCAGAGTTGCTTGCGAAGATGGCTAAACACTTAGGCTTCTCTCTCATAGCCTTCTCGCTTGACCCCACTCCTCTGCAACGGTGCAACGAGATTATGGGGGAGGTCAAGAAGACCTGTGAACAGCTAGGCTTAGATGTTGCCTTCAGGTTAGACTTGCAGCCGTTGCGTAGTGGAGAGCTGAAATCACTCCTCCGAAAGTATAGGAGGACCTTCGAGGTAATAGCGGTGAAGTGCAGGAACGTCAGTGTGGCGAGGGTAGCCGCTAGAGATCGTAGAGTTGATGTAACGTACTTCGACCCCAGCGACGTGCCCTCACTTCTTGACGAAAGCCAGGTAAACTTGATGGTTGAGAGCGGCCACTTCATAGAAGTAAACCTCTTAGACCTCGTTTATGAACAGCCTGAAAAGCAGGCTAGGGCGTTATGGAACTACAGGGTAGCCATCGAGGCAGCCGTAAAGAAAGGCGTCCCCTTGATATTCTCCTCAGGCTCCTCTAAAGCACTGGAGATGAGAGCGCCAAGAGAGCTTTCCTCAGTAGCATTATTAATAGTTGGGAACGAACGCTTGGCGAGGGACTCCGTTAGTATAAACCCCATGAAGCTCATTGAGGTCAACAGGGAGAAGCTAAAGCCAACATACGTACAGCCTGGGGTTAAGGTGGTTGAGAGTTGGTGAAGAGGGTTAGGTGGCGCTACCTAATATTTCACTTACACACGACAGGCTCTCCCAGCTTGGAAGATGTTAAGAAGGCTTTAAAGAGAAGTTTTAGATGTCTCTTCGGTGTTTATGGCTTATCTCTCTGCCAATTGAAGGTGATATCGTACGACGAGACGTCTAAGCTTGGCGTGCTCAAATGCCCGCATAAGGGCGTGCCTATGGTCAGGGCCTCTATAGCCCTCCTAAGCGATATAGCTGGTAATCCCTCATCGATTCACGTAGTTGCCATTTCAGGTACCCTCAAAAGGGCTATGATGAGGCTGAACTTTGCATCTGAAAAACTTAAATCCCACTGGCGCGAAGTGGAGGAGGGGATGAAGAAGCCGTCCCAGGCTACTGAGTGAGTGAAGAGCTCGCGACGAGCTGACCCTCAAATTTCGTGCCTCGAGGGATGGTGACATCACCATTCCTAATCCACCTGAGATCCCTTCAGCACCTAAGATTACCGACCCAGCTAGCTACTTCGTGCTCGGCTCAATCCTCGTCGCCTTAGGCCTCTCAATCCTCGCTAGGAACGTCGGCTTAATAGATGATAGAGGGCTTGTACTTGCATCTCTCACGTCAGTGGGCATGGTGCTCATAGCGTCATTCGCTATTAGGAGGCATAAGCCGTGGGCTAAGAAGAAGGCTACATTCCATGGAGCCCTAGGCCTCGTGTTTTTATCGGTGGGGATTACAGTTTATTTAGACCCAGCCGTCTGGTGGCCTCTCAATCTGGTGGTGGTCGCAGTCATCATCCTAGTGAAGGGCTTATCGCTTCGGTCTAGAAGAGGCTTAAGAGGTGAGAGAAGATCTTTTGAAGTTTAAAGCTCAATGAGCTGGCTAAGCCATGTCTCCCGAGGACCCTAAATAGCCTACCATCACTACAGCACTCTACGAGGTCACCCATGCGGTATCTAAGCAGGCTTGGAGTTGTCACTATTAACTCGCCAACTTCGCCTTGCCTCATGGAGTAGAGAGGCTTAACCTTTCCTCCAACCCTTACCTCATAGAAGTAGGCGTTGTAGAAAGGAGCTAACACCCCCCTTTCATCGTACTGGAGAGCGAGCATCCCTTCTGTGGCT
>QMSN01000034.1 GCA_003650865.1 Thermoprotei archaeon | reverse complement strand
GTTCTTACCTCCCTGTAACCCCAAGAGGAGAACTCGTCGAGGAGCTTGGACTCCACGCACCTGTAGACCTCGCTTATAGGAGGAGCTAAATCTCTAGTTCCACGCGGTATCTGAGTGAACTAGAACCCTCCCAGCCACCAAGAACCCTCCCGGCCAACCATCTACTCAAAGCCAACCCTTAAAACGTTTACTCATCCCCTAGCCCTGGGCTTGGCCCCAGGCCTCTCTATGGCGGCTATGACGTCGCCCGTCTTGAAACCCCTCTCGACCTCCCTCTCCATCTTCTCAATCCACTCGTCGTAGCCCCTAGACTTTATGAACTTCAAGTTCTTCAAGTTCCACTTCTTATACCTCCTAGTTATCCACTCAAGCTTCTTGCAGGGCATGTCTGGGCATTCAGCGCAGCTCAAGTAACCCTTAGACTTACAACACCTCCTAATAGAGCAGTAGGGGTTTCCACCTCCGGTTTGACATCCATTGCACGTGAGCTTGACGAGCCACCTAAGCCACTTCGAGAACTCCTTGTAGTCACCGATCCAGTCAAATGCAGTGGCTATTCTCCTAAACTTCTCCTGCTCTAAGACCTCCTTCAGCTCCTCCGCCTTGGCAGCTATCGACCTCCGATAGGCGAAGCATGCTCCACAATATATCCCGCAGCACCCGACTAACTTGTACTTCTCAGACATTTCTCTACGAGGGCTTATGCGTCGACCTAGGCTATTAGCGTTGGCTTAAGCCTCGACATCAGTTTTCCACACAGACCTTTTCGATTAGAGAAATTTATGGTTCTAAATTCGCACTTGACTTTTCGAAAAGTTTAAATCTAGATTTGCCCTCTCTCTAGCGATCGTCATGCCGATAAGCAAAGTTCTGATAGTCGACACGACCCTCAGAGAGGGTGAACAGACTCCAGGCGTTAATTTCACGGTGGACGAGAAGCTTGAGATAGCTAGAGCCCTCGACGGTGTAGGCGTCCACATGATCGAGGCGGGAGACCCGAACGTCTCTGAGGACGTCTATCAAGCTGTCAAGCTAATAGCTAAGGATGGCCTCCAAGCTGAGATAATAGCTCACTGCAGGGCCAACGTAAGGGATGTCGATAGGGCCCTTTCATGCGATGTCGATAGGGTGGCCATATTCCTAGGAGTTACCGAGGCCAAGCTCAAGTCCATGAGGATCACCGAGGAGGAGGCCATAGCTAGAGTGGTTGAGGCAGTTGAGTACGCGAGAAGTCATGGAGTTAAGGTGAGGTTTACAGCTGAGGATGGCACGAGGGCTAAGTACGACTTCCTAGTCGAGATATGTAGGAGGGCTGTTGAGGCAGGAGCTGACAGGATAAGCCTACCCGACACGGTCGGCATAATGACTCCTTGGAGAGTCCAGGAGTTCTTTGAGAGGGTTACTAGGGACGTCAAGGGCGTTGAGTTTGACTGCCACTGCCACAA
The DNA here is from genome assembly GCA_003650865.1 of Thermoprotei archaeon. GTDB lineage: Archaea > Thermoproteota > Methanomethylicia > Nezhaarchaeales > WYZ-LMO8 > QMSN01. The sequence goes on along the minus strand of QMSN01000034.1, from coordinate 7,389 downwards.
CGACTTGGGGATGGCTGTCGCCAACGCCATAGCTGCTCTCGAGGGTGGAGCCACGGGTGTACACGTGACTGTTAACGGTATAGGTGAGAGAGCTGGGATAACAGGGCTTGAGACCCTCGCCGTAGCCTTAAAGGTCCTCTACGGCCTTGAGGTGGTCAAGCTGGACAAGCTGACTTGGCTGTCAGCCCTAGTCGAGAGGCTTAGTGGAGTCGTTGTTCCTCCTCATGCCCCAGTCGTAGGTGAAAACGCTTTCTCCCATAAGGGTGGAGTTCACGTAGCCGCTGTCCTCTACGACCCATCGACCTACGAGGCCTATCCACCTGAGCTCGTCGGCAGGAGGAGGGAGATCGTTGTGAGCAAGTACTCGGGGAGGCACGCTGTTAAGGCTAGGCTCGAGGCTCTGGGCATACAGCTGAGCGACGAGCTCCTAGAGAAGGTCGTGGAGGTGATAAAGAGTAGGCAAGACGTGAGGACTTACAGAGACGCCGACCTAATCGAGATAGCTGAGAAGATCTCGGGCGTCAAGCTGTCACCCGAGGTTCCGTCGAAGGTTGAAGCCGTGATCTTGGTAAAGTGCGATCCCAACGTATACACGACCTCCATAGCTAGGCGCATAGCATCCATCAAGGGGGTCATGGAGGTCTACGAGGTGAGCGGGGAGTACGACGTCCAAGTCAAGGTTTCGGCTCCGACGGTGTCGGACTTAAACGACTGCTTGGAGAGCATAAGGGGTATTAAGGGCGTGAGTGGGACTCACACGCACTTAATACTGAAGTCGCTTAGGCCAATACAGGGCGAGCTAAGCTAAAGCCTTAAGCAACTTCTCATCTAGAAGTGGTAGGCGAGCTGGTGGAGGAAGCTTGGCTGTGAAAATACCATTCGTGAGCGAGTACGTGGAGAAAGTAGCTTCTAGGCTTAAAGTGGGCGAGGTCAGGATATTCGACACGACGTTGAGAGAGGGTGAGCAGACACCAGGCGTTGTCTTCAAGCTCGACGAGAAGATAGAGATAGCTAGGCAGCTCGACAAGCTTGGCGTCGACACCATAGAGGCAGGCTTCCCCTCAAGCTCAGAGGAGGAGTTTAAGGCCGTTAAGAGCATAGCCAGCCTCGGGCTTCAAGCCGAGGTCTGCGCCTTGACTAGGACTTTGAGGTCCGACGTAGACCAAGCGCTCAAAGCCGACGTCGACGCGATACACACCTTCATAGGCACCTCCGAGTGGCACGTCAAGTACAAGCTGAAGATGACGCCTGAGCAAGTCATTGAGAGGGCTGTGGACACAGTTGAGTACATCAAGGATCACGGCTGCACCTGCGAGTTCTCATGTGAAGACGCAACTAGGACTAAGCTTAGCTTCCTAGTGAAGGTGTACAAGGCTGTGGCTGAGGCCGGCGCCGATAGGATAAACGTCCCAGACACCGTAGGGGTCATGTCCCCTGAGGCCATGAAGTACCTCGTGGAGTCCTTGAAGGAGCACATAAAGGTTCCCATATCAGTTCACTGCCACAACGACTTGGGGCTTGCAAACGCCAATGCCCTAGCAGCTGTAGTAGCTGGAGCTGAGCAGGTCCACGTGACTGTTAATGGGCTTGGGGAGAGGGCTGGACATGCAGCTCTAGAGGTCGTAGCGGTTGGATTGGAGGCGCTTTACGGCGCTAAGACTAAGATAAGGAAGGAGTACCTGACCGAGACCTGCAGGCTCGTTGAGAAGTACAGCTTGGTCTACAACCCCCCGAACTACCCGATAGTTGGCAGAAACGCTTTCGCCCACAGGTCTGGGATACACGTGCACGGTGTCATTGAGGAGCCGACGACCTACGAGCCCTTCCCGCCCGAGCTCGTGGGGCAAGTTAGGAGGATTGTATTTGGCAAGCATAGCGGGAAGCACGGCATAAAGATGCTCTTAGAGCAGCTGGGCCTCCAAGTCACTGATGAGCAGCTCACCAAGATAGCTGAAAGAGTTAGAGAGCTCGGGGAGCAGAAGAAGGCCGTTATGGAGGAGGATGTCTACGCCATAGCTGAATCCGTCATAGGAGGTCTCCCAGAGGCTGAGAGGGCTGTAGCGCTTAAGGAGCTCGTGGTGGTGACTGGCAACACGATAACGCCGACTTCATCTGTTATACTAAAGGTCTACGACTCCGAGATTAGGGCTGCAGCCGTGGGCGTTGGGCCGGTGGACGCCTCCGCCAAGGCTATAGAGAAGGCCCTCGGCAAGATAGGTCAGTACACGCTTAGCGAGTTTAGGCTTGAAGCGATAACTGGAGGCACAGACAGCTTGGCGAGCGTCGAGATAGCCATAAGGGACCCCGAGGGCTCTAGCTTCAAGGCTAAAGCTGTTGACAAGGACATAGTCATAGCCTCGGTCACGGCGCTCGTCGACGCCATAAACAAGGCGATAGCCTTCAAGAAGCTTAAGGAGAGGAAGGCTGAGAAGCCCAAGAGCTAAGGGAAAAGCAGATGTTGAGAGACCTCCTAGCGATACTTTGGGCTAAGCTCACTCGCAAGAAGACTTGCTTAAGCCACTCTGGAGACGCGGATGGCATTATATGCGCAGCGCTCTTCTTGAGGCGTATAAGAGGAGTCGTAGTCCTAGCAGAGCCCTACGAGGTTCAGGGTGGAAGCTGGCTTAACACGTTTAAGTGGGACTACGTGCTGGACCTCCCATGCCCTCCGAAGGCAGCTGTCTTCATAGACCATCACAAGACCAATAAGCCCAGTCCAAGCGTCGTTGAGGTCTACCACGACCCCAAGGCGCCTTCAGCAGCTTCTCTCGCAGTAAAGGCCTTTAAGCTCGAGGAGGACCCTGTAGCCTCTAGGCTTGTTGAGCTGGCTAATGAGTGCGATACAGCTAACATAGTCAGCGAGGAGGCTTGGGACCTCAACGACGCAGTTAAGGGGAGTAGTAGAGGTGATAGGGTCAAGTTGGCCAAGCTCCTCAGCCAGATGGGGGTTGAGGCGCTAAAGCTTCCTGAGGTCAGGAAGTGGATCGCGAAGAACAGGGAGAAGAGGGAGAGGACTAGGCAAGTGGCTGACAAGATCCCAGTTGAGGACAGCATCTTCATAGAGCTCGACAGCGAGGAGGATATTTCGCCGAGGAACCTCATGATAACATTGGAGAAGAGGGGTGCTAAGGTTACCTGCGTCGTGTCGAAGCGAAACGGGAAGTACAAGGTGCACTTGGGGTCTAGAGAGGACTCAGGCGTAGACTGCTCAGAGATAGCCTCCAAGATAGGTGGTGGAGGCCACAAGTACGCTGCTGGAGCCACGGTAGAGGACTTGAGGAAGGCCCTCAAAGTCATAGCCAGCCTCCTACGGCTTAAGAGCATAAAGGTGCACGTCGTCAAGAACCTCGAGGTCGTAGAGGTCAAGGAGATCAAGTTCAAGAGGCGTAAGAAGCGCGAGAGCAGAGGATCTAGGCGGAGGAACTCTAAACCTAAAGCTTAGTTTAAATAGCTCAGCTAGCCTAGTAGGCTTAGGAGAATCTATTGGCCGTGATAGTCTTGCCACGAGCATCTCCACCCAGAAAAATGCCTATAGCTCCAGGGGACCCATTCAAGGCCTCCTATGGGCAGCCTGATGTAGATGAGGAGGAGATCGAGGAGATACTCGAGACCTTGACTTCAAGCCAAGGCTTGGAGACTCTAATAGGCGTCATAGACTCGCTGATATCCACGATAGAGTACCAGGAGGTCATGATATGGAGCTTGGCTAAGCTCCTCGAGGAGAAGGGCCTCATAACGAAGGACGAGCTCATGAAGAAGGTTGAGGAGGCAAATAAGAGGAAGACTTCTAGCTTCAGGGATTGAGCCTACGACGTCCTCAACACCCTCATTGGAGGGACCTGCTTGGACTTAATTGTGGAGGCGCCAGTATACAGACCTCCTGTTGAGGCTTCAAGCCTCATAGTGCAGGCGGTCTTGGGGTGCCCGTGGAATAAGTGCTTGTTTTGCTACCTCTATAAGACGAGGAGGTTTAGAGTTAGAGGACTAGACGAACTGTTGGAGTCCATTAGGCTTGCTGGAGCCTTCTACTCAGACTTCGTGTACTCAGTCTTCTTGGCTGACGGCAACGTGATAACGCTTAGAAACGAGTACACAAAGTCCTTGCTCAAGGAGCTCTACAAGGCCTTCCCAAAGCTTGGTAGGGTTAGTTGCTATGGAGGAGCTCGCTTCATAGTTAGGAAGGGCCTTCAGAAGGTTGAGGAGCTGGCTGAGCTGGGCTTGAAGAAGGTCTACATGGGCCTGGAGAGCGGAGACGACGAGGTGCTCAAGTTCATGAATAAGGGAGCCACAGTTCAAGACATGGTGGAGGCCTCGAGGATACTGCATAGAGCAGGCGTTGAGCTCTCATTGACGGTGATACTCGGGCTTGCTGGTAGAGGCAGGGCTTTGAGGAATGCTGAGCTTACGGCTAGGGCCGTCAACATGATGATGCCCAGCGAACTCAGGATACACACGCTAATACTCAGCCCCCAAGCTCCTCTATTCAACTACTACTTGAAGGGGTTGTTCCAGGAGGCGGACTGGAGGGAGGTGCTCACTGAGGCGAAGAGGCTCATAGAGTGCATAGAGGTGCCAGTCAAAGTCTACAGCCACGCCTCGAACTACGTGTACGTGTCAGGCCAGCTTCCGCGAGATAGGGAGAGGATGCTTAGAACCTTGGACAGGGCCTTGGAGGACCCCTCAATAGTGAACTTCGATAGGTGCCTCTAACGCCACTCGTGCATCCACATGGTTAGCGGGGTTGGCCTGCCCGCGTAAGGCTTGGGCTTCACCTCCCCGCTTAGAGCTCTCCTCAAAGCTTCGCTTATGACCTCAGCGTCTAGGACTACTGTGGTGAAGTAGGTGGCTAGGCCACACCACCTCCCCCACCTCGCTTTAAGCTCCTTCTCAGCGTCTTCAACTCCATAAACCTCCTCAGCGAGCCTCTTAAGCCACCTATCAAGGGGTAGGAGCTCGTACATCCTCATGGACAAGACAAGCGTCAGCCTAGCTGTGTAGCTGCCAATACCCTTAACCTCTCTAAGTACATCCTCAGCTCGACTAGGGCTTAGAGATGAGGCCTCCTTCAGCAGGCCTTCACGAGCTCTCTTAGCAGCCTCAACTATGACCTCAGCTCTATACCCAGCTCCAGCCTCCCTCAGCTTGACCTTAGCGTCATCCGACAGGAGCTTGCCAGGCCCCGGCGGGATTATCGTCTTAAGCCCTTCAACGTTGACTTCAGCTCCAAGGAGCTTGTATATCCTTGAGAGCATCCTCCAGCCCTGCATGAAGCTCGCGTTCTGCTGGCATATGGCGACGAGAAGAGCGTTCCAAGGGCTCAGAGCCCTCATCCTCATGCCTCTGAGAGTCTTGGGGACCTCTCTAAGCAGTGGATCTCTCTCAACCTTAGAGTAGAAGTCGCTTAGGTCCTCGTCTAGCCCCAAGATCCACCTCAACTGTTTCTCCACGTCGACCTGCTCAACGCCGAACACCTTCACTTCGACCTCTAAGTTAGAACCTGAGACAACAGCCACTGTCATGGGCTCCTCGAGTAGGGGGATGACACCAGCTCTCCCGTTGAACCACCAGTTGAATGAGTAGCAGCTTAACGTAAGGTTTAGGTCGAAGGGCTCCTTGGCCTGTAGCTTAAGCTCATAGAGCTCCTTTAACTCCAACACGCACACCGATTAATGTTTAAGTGTTTCTGAGGTATAGTCTTCTGGGTGCTGAAGTTGAAGAAGGATATTGAGGAGTTCTTCCGTTTGTTGCACCCTAGACCTGTCGTGTTGGTGTGCTCTGTGGATAGTGAGGGTAGGCCTAACGTCATGGCGTGCTCCTGGATAACCCCTGTGAGCGAAGAGCCTCCCATGATAGCCCTATCCCTGTGGAGGAGGGGCTACACACATCAGCTGATAGAGGCTAAGAAGGAGTTCACGGTCAACATACCGTCAGCCGACATGGTCAAGGCAGTGGTCATAGCTGGCTCTAGGAGTGGTAGGAGGACGAATAAGCTCGTCATAGCTGGGTTGACCACTCAGCCATCTAAGAAGGTTAGCGTCCCCATAATTGAGCAGTGCATAGGCCACTTGGAGTGTAGGCTAGTCGACTTCATGAAGGTGGGTGAGTGCAACCTGTACGTCGGAGAGGTGTTGGCGGCATACGCCGACGAGGACCTCATGACCAACGGCATGTGGAATGAGAGGGCCAACGTCCTGCTCCACGTGGGGGACAAGATATTCACGACCCCTCACGTGAGCTTCGAGGTGAAGTAGGGCTCCATGAAGTCCCCCTTCAAGGTAAGGATAGCCTTTGAGGGTGGTGTCACGGTTTACTGCGAGGTGGGCTTCGAGGAGAACCCCAAGACAGCTGAGGCCCTACTCAAATCTCTCCCCTTCAGCTCTAAAGCTGAGCTGTGGGGTGACGAGGTTTACTTCTCAGTACCCTTCACAGTCGAGCTCGAAAACGCGAGGGATGTGGTTCGCGTAGGCGACTTAGCTTACTGGCCTGAAGAGCCCTCTCTATGCCTATTCTTCGGGCCGACACCTATAAGCCCCTCACCATCGATAATTAAGCCCTACAGCCCTGTAAACGTCATTGGGAGGATCCTCGGAGATCCATCAGTCCTCAAGGGTGTTAAGAGCGGGGAAAAGGTTAGAGTTGAACTTCTCTAGTAAGAGTGGAGCTCCTGAAGTCCAGCAGTTACAATAGCTGTTTCAAGGCGTCGAAGACCCTGTCAGCTATGACCCTCCTCCACTCATCCCCTCTCCTGTACTTCAACCTGTAGAGGAGCTTGCTCGCCAGTTTAAAGCCTACTTTAGCCCAGTATGGCTGTGACTTGAAGAAGCCGGGTCCCCACACCTTCACGTTGTGCTCCCAGCAGAGGGCGAACACGTCTATTTGCCTCTGGCTCAGCTCGTTAAATGACTTGAGGACTTCATCCCTCAAGCTGCAGGTGCCCAACGGCACGAATATCAGCGGGACGAGGAATGTCCTGAGCCCCATGCTCCTTATCTCCTCGATGAGCCTTATGGTGTGCTCAGCGTCTTCATCGGTCTCGCCGGGCAGGCCTACGAGTATTGTGCATAGAGCAACCCACTCGTAGTCCTCCATGAAGGAGAGCGACGAGACAACCACGTCAGGCCAGTCCTCAGGCTTAAACGGCTTGCACTTGCCAGCCATCCACCTCCTGAGGAGCCTAGGGCTACCGGTCTCAACGCCCACCTCAACTGTCGCAACCTGCTTGCCGTGAAGAGTGTAGGAGCTCTTCTCCCTCAATATCTCAGCCACGTATCTAGCCAGCTCCCTATCAGCGTTTACAGCAGCTAAGTTGGCATGTGTCACTTGGATGCTATTGAGGCCCTTGACTGAGAGCAGAGCCTCAAATAGCGCTTCGACAGCCTCCCTATTGGG
>QMSN01000033.1 GCA_003650865.1 Thermoprotei archaeon | reverse complement strand
GGGCAGGCTCCCTCATTAGATCTGTAACAGACTCCTCAAGTGCATGGACAAGTTTCTCAGCAACTAGAGAGAGATCAGTGATTTATGGGAGTCTTAGAGACATCCAAATAGTGATCGACATCGCTAAAAAGCATTTCCCCTACCACGACATAATAGTCCTCGTATCACCCGTACCGTCAATAATAGGCGACGACTTCACACTGCTCGAAAAGAAGGTCGGTGTAAAGTTTGTTGATTGTAGCAGCTTATCAGGTGACGTCGGAGCCGGCATGGAGGCTGGCTTACTTAAGCTTTACGAGCTCTATAAGGACAGCTTCGCACAGCCAAACACCACCTCAATTAAAAGCTTGAAACGAGTAAATATCATCGGCTGGCAGTACGACGTTGCACGCTCTCATGAAGACTTGGCGGAGCTATTAAAATGGTTAAAAATTTTAGGTGTAAAAGTGAATTGCATAGTTCCAAGTTCAGTTAAAAGCCTTTCAAAGCTCCCCTTAGCGGACCTAAATATTGTCTTGGGTTACGGAGTTGGACTAGCTGAGGCTTTGAAAAGGGAGTACGGCATTCCCTACATTATTGTTGAGCACCCCTATGGCCTAGAATCCTCTCGAAACCTTCTTGAGAAGATCTCCGATGCTCTTGGTGTAGGGTTACCTGGACAAACCCTCAAGATGCTTGAAGATAGGGTTATTGATAAAATTAAACGTATTAAAGATAAGATCGCATCTATAAAGGACTTTCCAATTGTAGTTTCGGGAGAACCTCCACGCCTCAAATCTATGATAAATTGTCTGCATGGTGAATTATGCTTAGAAGTATTAGCTGCCTTAGTCACATACTCTTGTCCTAGAGCAGAGTTCACGATTAGTCATGCCAAGAAGTTGTTTAAGTACAATTTCATTGGTTTTGCGGAATACATCTTAAGCCTTGAGCCATCGCCTATCTCCATGGGGACAGAGCTTGAGCGAAGACATATCTTTTCAGATACCATCTTATATTCATATCCAACACTCTCTTCAATAGCCTTCACGCACTACATGTTCACGGGGATTTACAACATTATGTCAGATGTCTTCAATGTAGTAATGACCAGGTTGATTAGACCAGCTCTTGACAACTACTTGTCTATTAAAGTAAGCCACGGTTCTTCGTGACTGCATAGACCCCCTTTTAGTAATTCTGTTCGAGGGGCTCCTTGACATGGTATACCTCATAGAAGAATTTACACATATCACTCCAAAAGCTAGATAGATCTCGCCTAAATTCTCCTTCATAGTCTAAGAGTGATAGTAGGGGCTTGCTGCAGGGATTTGAAGAGGTCAATATCGCAGCGAACTTCTCATAAACATTTAGTGCAGTGACGTATCCAGCTTTCAAGCTGAAATTTAAGAGAGGAGTGTAAATCGCCTTTATGCCTTGAGCAGCGTATCTCACAGGGTTTTCACGATAGCCGCATACCACTGCATCTATTCCTAGTCTCTTCGATTTACTCACGACCTCTTCTGGAGATGGATTAATTAGTAATTCAGGTTGATAACCTTGAACCTCCTCTATGGTCTTCAAGTTCAAATCTATAAGCTTCTTGAGCTCGGATTCATAATACTCTACTTCTAAACTCTTAGTATGCATTATGAGTAAATCACATTTAACGCCTAGGTCTCGTAGGGCAAGCCAACCAACATCGCCGACGTATAGCTGCATGGGGAGCGCAAGCTTCATGTTGCTGAGTTTTCGTCTCAGCTTTTCGAGTTTATTTCTAAGTAGGGCTTCCTTCTTTCTCGCAATGGCTTCAAATTCCCCCTCCATATTCAATGCTTTACCTATTTCAAGTAGAAGCCTACTCGTCCCGCTAAATCCAACTAGGCAACAATCAAATAGGTTCTTAAGCCCAGATACCCTGAGGTTATGAAGTGCGATGACATCCATTTTTAGATGATCTTTAACGAAGTTAGTCCACTGAGTCGAGTAATCTGCTATAAGCAGCTTTGCCTTTGGAAACTCTTTGAGGTCTTTAGTCGTATTGTGGTACAGGTATACATGGTTAATTGCGGCGCCAGCTTCTTTGATTAAGCTTTCAAGTTCCTTGACGTTGAGGCCCCCTCCATGGAAGCTTAACGAGAAAATGTTGACGTACCGATCATGTCGACACTCGGCTTTTTCCATGAGGTTTTCCGTCAATGCTATGAGGGCAGCATTAATCCCCCTTGAAAGCGAATAGAACTTCACATTGCTGACGACGATGATGGGGCATTCGACACCCCTCTTCCTCGCACTTTCTACGCATTCACCAATATCATCTCCTACGATATCCGGGGTGCATCCCGTTATGATCATAATCATTGCGGGATGATACCACTTGTAAACGGCAACTAAGGCATCAATAAGCTTCTCCTCACCACCAAATACAGCATCGGTCTCTGTGAGGTTCGTACATATCGCGTGTGGAAGGATCGCTAAGTTGAAGGGGATGAGCCTCCGATGGTATGCACAGCCAGCTGGCATGTGGAGAACGGGTATGCAATCAACAATATTCCTCGCGACGAAAAGGGCTCCTGCCACTTTTCCAGGGATCCCTGTTTGTCTGTGAAAGGGTATCACTATGCTCATGAGGTCGTAGACGACGTTCAAGGCTTCACACCCTCCAACAGTATCGTGTTGACTATGTGCTCAATCCAAGTTACCACACCTCTAACTCCGACGAGAGGAGCTGTTGTTAAGGAGATGAAGTCTACCACTGGATAAGCAAATCTTACAAGGGGGATGTTCATGCCTCTACAGTATTCTCTTTCAAAGCTTGATGCAAAGGCCACGCTAGTTTTAGCGATGTCCCCGTAGATTTCCTCACGTGAAGGTTTAATTTTGATGGTAGAGGAGTAACTAAGTTCTTGAGGCATTTCCTTTGCTGGAGCGTACTGCAGCGCTAGCGTGGGGATCTCCATCATAAACTCGTGATGAAGCATGTTCGCGAGAGCAAAGGATCTTCCAGGATCACCAAGAATGAATGCTGGGGCATGCATTAATGCCTTTAAGTAGAATTGCACGCGTTTAACCTCTTCACGGAGCATGGGCATATCCTCCTCTATTAGCTGATCCGCCTTTTCTCGAGGAATGCCGAGTTCTCCTGCTATTGCATTAAGAAATCTTTGGGTTTCCCCCACGCCATAAGGATACGGCGTTATTATCCATGGAATCCCGTACTCCCTCTCAAGGTGTTTAGCCAGCTCCACTCCATCGCCTCCTACCACTACAGTTAATACAGCTGATGAAAGCCTCTTGATGTCATTTAAACCTCCTCCTGGAATCACGGCATTCACGCGGATTCCAAGACTCCTTAAAAGCCTTCGAATTTCACGTAAATCCTGGTTAGCTCTAAAGTCGTCAGGCTTCACGCCTACGATGTTTACACTCCTTGGTGATTGACTTTTAGGTCTTCTAACCAGCTGGCTTAATGCTAAGAGCGCTTCTTCAAAGCCAGCTTTATGGTCGTGTAGATGACCTCCACCTTTCAAAATTACAATAGGAGTCTTAACGTGATATCTCTCTTGGCATTTCTGCACAACGCCCTCAAGGTCATCGCCTATGAGCGAAGAGGCATTTCCCTCTATCACCGCTAATATATCTGGATGGAACATTCGATGTGCCTCAACAATGGCTTTCAGCAATCTATGCTCAGCACCATAAATGAGGTCATCTTGATGCATTCCGCAGTAGAGAACCTTAACATCACTATTATCTTGGAGAAGTCTTAAAAGCATAAAGCCACTATGACATCCCGTCATGGCATGAATTATCGTGAAGCACCTCTTAATTCCATGAAAAGCCCTAAAAGCTCCTAATACTCTACATCCAGCTATGGGGTCATAGAAGCCAAGTAGAGCATCGACGTTAGGGACTTGCATTAGATGAACTCACCATTACCTTCTCTTTAAACTTCCTTCTCACATTTTCTTGGAGGATCCTGCCCATTTCTACGAGCTTCTCCCATGGAAGAGGCGTTGGCACAACTCGCTCCTTGTTAGAGATGAGCTTCGAGGCGAGACTATGAAACTTTTGAGCTATATCGCTTTCAGGAGAATATTCGATAACTGTCTTGCCTTCCACTTCAGCTTCAACAATTAAAGGTGAATATGGTATCTTCTCAATAATCGTTGCTCCAACTGCTCTTGAAAATTCATTGACAACGTCTTCTACATCAATTAGAGCAGATCTAACATTGTAGATGAAGCCTCCTAGGAGACATCCTCCACGCATAGCGAATTCAGCTATTCCCCTGCACACGTTATTAGCGGCATAAAGCGAGAGAAAATCAGCGCTTGTAACAATGTAGGCTGCATCTGCTAGTCCCATGCGAAGAGGCATGGCAAATCCTCCGCAAACAACATCCCCCAGAACATCGTATATTACAACATCCAAATTCAGTTGCTCAAAAACTCTAAGCTTTTTCAAGGCTTCTATAGCTACGATAATCCCTCTACCAGCACATCCATGTCCAGGTCTGGGTCCACCAGCTTCAGCTACATAAGTGCCAAATGCACCTTGAAAAACCACTTCAGTAAGGTCAAGAGACTTTCCTTCAATAATTTCATCTAGACTTCTCTTCTCAATACCTTTTTTCCTTAAAGTATCGAGAATTGTTGGTATATCCCTACCTCCTCTTAAAGTTGATGTACAATCATGTTTAGGGTCACATCCAACCACTAAGACTCTATAGCCTTTGGCTCCTAGTGCTGCTGCAACATTTGATGCTACTGTCGACTTGCCAGTGCCTCCTTTACCATAAAAAGCTATTTGCAGCGGCCTTCGAAAACCTTCGGCCTTATCATGAAAGTGGTTGGATAATCTATCCATGCAGACACCAGCCTGACATATTTTAATTGACTAGATAAACCTTTCGTCGGATAGCCCATAAAAGCTAAGAGGCATAGTGCGGTAAAATGCCCTTTCAGGGGGTCTCGATGTCGGTTGCCATGGAGGCCACGAGTCTTTGGGACGAGCTGGCTGAGGAGTATGATCCTCATCGCCGTTCCAGAAGGCTATGGACCAAGTTCTCCGTATGGAAGGAGCTATTTGAAGAGGCAATTGGTGAAGCCACGTTGATACTCGATGTTGGTTGTGGAGCAGGTGCTATGGCACTACCTTTAGCAGAGAAACCACGCATTATCTGTGCCTCAGACATATCGGGGGGCATGCTTAAATTAGCTAAGAAAAGTGCAGGGAAATGCCAGCCTTCACTTCTAAATAGAGTTTTTCTCATTAGGGCAGATAGCCACTATCTCCCCTTTAGATCAAATGCCTTTGACGCTGTGTATGCGAGATTTTCGTTATGGCCATTAAAGGATCCCTGCAAGGCTGTAGAGGAAATGACTAGAGTCACGAGGATTAACGGGCGCATAATCATAGCTGAAGTTAATCGAAAAGAAAAGAACTACTCAAGACTCCCATTAAGGGCTAAAATATTCTATAAGATCTACAAGTTCTTTAGCCGCCTTCTTGCTTTAAGAAAAGATACATCTCATGTATGGAGGCAGTTGAAAGCAGCAACTCGCGAAAATCCTCTCGTCAACTTAGAGCGGACACTTAATTGGCTATCAGCGTTTAATTGTAAGGTGGTTAAAGTCGATTGCGAAGTCAAATTCAAGACCAGCACTCTACTCAGCAGATTTTTAGATGTTCATCCCGATTACTTCCTCTTAGTAGCTGAGAAACATCAGCGATTTTAACGCAAAGCTTAAATTTTAAAGGAGAACCTACTACTTTCCGGTGTTACGGATGGATTATCCATCCATATGGAAAACATCAGGATCGAGCAAAATAACAATTGCGATCGTCGTAGCAATAGTCGTCATAGTAGCAGGGGTGGCAATTGCTTTATATGCACCCCAAACCCAGCCCACTCAGCCTGAGCAGCAACCCTCTGGGCCAGAGGCAGAGCTCAAGATAACTGAAGTTCCAGTTAAATATGCAGAGCTCTTTAAGATATGGCGCTATGGCCATTATATTATAGTGCGCGATGCCGAAAATCAAACCTTCATCTTGATACCTGAAGGCGTCTCCCCACCAACCGAGGAAACCTTGGCAAAAATGCAGAACGCAATTCCAGGGGTAGAGGAAGCTGAGATGCTTAATATACCCGTTAAACGCGCTGTTTACATGTCAACGACGGAAGTAGCACTCCTCTATAGGCTCTTCAAAGAAACAGGGGATGCTTCACTATTGAGATCCATAGCTGGAACTACTTGGAAAGAGCCTTGGTGGTTTGAAGAACTACAAGAGATGGTCGACAATGGAACTATCACTTACTGCGGCTCTAATATGAATCCAGATTATGAAACAATTCTAGCACAGAATCCAGACCTCATTATAATGTACACTGGAATGTCCGACATGGTCAGAGTGATGGAGAAATTAAAGCAATTAAACTTAACTGTCGCAGTCGATAATGAGTGGATTGAGCAGAGCTACTTAGCGAGGTTTGAGTGGATTAAGTTCATAGCAGCCTTCTATGGAAATGAAACCCTTTCAAAGGCATGTGAAATCTTTGATCAGGTAGAGTCCACCTATCAGCAACTTATGCAAGCGTTTAAGGATGAGGAGAAGGTGGACTTCGTATGGGTCGCACCATATCCAGAATGGGGCATATACGTTCCTGGAGGAAAGGCTTACCCCATAACGTTCCTCGAGGAAATCGGTGGAAACTACTTGTTAAAGCATGTAGCTCCTAATGCTACTGGAAGCACTAAAGTTGACAAGGAGGTAGTCTTGGCAAGCCTTCAAGAGGCAGATGTTATCATCCTAGCGAACTACCCGCCATACTTAAATAGCATAGATGAAGCGGCTAAAATACTTGGAGAAGCCCTTCTGGATACTCCAGCAGTCAAAAATCAACGAGTGTACTTCTACGGTCCATCCTATTGGCAGTTAGGCTATGCATATACTGAGATGGTGCTGAAGGATCTTGCAAGTGTGCTACATCCAAGTCATAGTGCAGTTAAGGGCTACGTGAGAACGTTTTTCCATCACATGTGGAGGGCCAATGAGTCAATGCAGCTAGAGCACGCTGTAGGCTTCAAAGTTGAATATTATGGCTTTTATAAGATTATCACGGACTATGTCGACAATAAGTGGCTCACAGTGCCATTTGATTTAGTGGATTTAGTGCCCACAGACGTCAAAAGCCAAGTTAAGGGGGTAATAGAATTACCAGTAAAGAGGATAGTCTGTGGAACCTGTGGTGCTGGGAGGCTCCTAGGGCTAGGCTTTGAGAACCTAATAGTGGGAGCAACAGGCTACACCTACAAGTATTGGCCTCCAGAGCTGCTGGAACTCATCGAGGAAGGTAAGATAACTAAGGTTGGCTGCGTATCTAAAGGTCTTAACTATGAGGAGCTTGTCAGAGTATCGCCTGATGTTACTATACATGGCTCAGCCATGGCGCGCAGACCCCACGTCATCGAGAAAATCAGCGTAGAGCTCAACATACCAGTCATTGTCTTAGTCAACTCTCGAGAGGTCGATCCCTTAGGCTTTGCTGAGATGATCAAACTTGTAGGAGCGGTGTTAGATGTCGAAGAGCACGCAAACAGCGTGTATGAAGAAGAAAAATGCGCTATAATAGAGACTGCTGAGCTAATAGCGTCTAGTGTTGCCGAGAAGCCAACAGCCATCTACTGCTACTATTCTAAAGGCACTTTGGGTGTTGCTCAACCACAGGAACCTAGAGCAAAAATGCTTGAATTAGCAGGTGCTGAATACGCATTAAAAGGAAACGCTACTGGATGGATTAAAATGGGCATTGAATCATTTATAGGGAATTTCAGCGATGTGGACTGGATCGTCTGGATATACCCCCGTGTCAATAGCACCTCTCAAATCATAGAGCTAGATCCGAGGCTAAGCACCTTAAAGGCTATACAAGAAGGCCACGTCATAGTGACCTTGCCACTGTACTCTACCTACAGCAAGTACAAGCTCTCAATAATCATCAAGGAGCTTGCAGCAATATTACACCCAGAGCTGTTTCCAGGGTATGAAGTAAAGCTCTTCCAAGTGGCAGGATAACCCTCTTAATCTTTATTTTACTTTTATTTTTTGGGTGGAAGGCAATTGCCCACACTATATGGTGTGAGCCTAGGCCCCGGTAACCCCAAGCTTCTAACGTTACGTGCAGTTGAGGTTTTAAGAGAGGCTCCAAAGGTTTTTGTGCCCTCCTCTAAAGGTATAAGCAGGGCGGAGGCTATTGTAAGCTACTTTACTAAAAAGAGGCGTATTATTCGTTTGGATTTCCCCATGGTTAAGGATGAAGCCATTGTGGCTAAAGCGCTTCAACGTAATGCATCTAGGGTTTGCAGTATACTGCAACGATATGGCAGCTGTGCTTATGCTGCATTAGGCGACTTAAGCCTTTATAGCACCTTCTGGCGCCTTTATCCATACGTCAAGGAGAAGATACATGACCTCGACATAGAGGTAATACCTGGAGTACCTAGCTTTTGTGCATGTGCAGCTTCAGCTAAGATACCCTTGGCTTTAGGCGACGACATTATCACGATCATCCCATTGTCCGCCTCTAGAGAGCGTATTGAGAACTTAGCTAGGTATGCAGACACCTCCATCTTACTAAAGATTAAGCCTAGCGTTATCAGATCCCTAAAGCTAGTGGGAAAGGAATACCAACAAGCAGTATTGGCTATACATTGCTCTACAGATGATGAGCAAGTAAGAGTAGCGAATATAAAGGAGCTGGAGGAGCTGAGCAAATACTTCGCATTGATAATCGTTAAACGAAGAAAATTCTTATAGTCTCTAAATGAGCTTTCACGCGGTTATTGAAGGCTTTAACTATGAAATTCCATGAGCATCTCTTCATTTAATGAGCATATTATACGCCTCTTTGAAGCGATCACGGAAAATTTCGACAACTCTCTCATCGAAGCCTATGGGGTTGGCATATATCAACGTAATGTGC
>QMSN01000032.1 GCA_003650865.1 Thermoprotei archaeon | reverse complement strand
CAGTGAAGCCTCTTGAGGCTAAGAGAGCAGCTACAACGCCGTCTCTTGCAGCTCTACCTGGGTTTAGTGGTTTACTAGAGGTTCCGAAGACCTCTATGAGCCCCGCTGCGTGGGTGCCAGCTACCCCCAAGGCGTTCATTATCTCCTCCTCGCTGAGCTCGAGAACTCTACACGCAGCTGCTGCAGCCCCGAAAGTGCCGCAGGTCCCAGTGGTATGCCAGTACTTGTAGTGAGAGGGGTTTACGGCCTTCCCAATGCTGATCTCAACCTCATATCCAACTATGATCGCCTCCAGCAACTTCTCACCTGAGACATCTTGCTTCTCAGCTAGGGCTAGAGCAGCTGGGACTACTGGGACTCCTGGATGTATGATGGCTTCTCTATGTATGTCGTCGAGCTCAACCATGTGGCTCACAGCACCATTTACGTAGGCCGCTGCGTGTGAAGGCGCTTTAAGCTTGAAGCCCACGATGCTCGACTCCTTAGGGCTGAGCTCGCCGAAGACCTCAGCTAGGACCTCAGCCTCCTTCTCAGCAGATCCTGCTAGAGTAGCTCCAAGCCAGTCTAGGAAGCAGAGCTTGGCGTGTTCTACAACGTTTTTAGGGGTGTTGCTCAACTTAAATGACCTGGTGAACGAAGCTAAGAGCTCAGCGTAGCTCGGCCTCGACAACTCCAACACCGCTACAACACTACCCACTTCAGCCTTAAAACTTGCTCTCAAGTGGAGGAGACCAAAGAATGGCGTCAAAGCTCGAGGCCAAATGCCTCTGCGAATGCCTTAAACCTCTCGACCTCATCTAAGAACTTCAACCCCTTATCGGTTATCACGTAGTACACGACCTCTCTATCGCCCTCATATCCTCCCCTCTCCTCGACTATTAACTCCATGGACAGCATGTCGCTCAAGTACTTCTGCAATCTCTCGTAGGAGAGGTTGGCCATGTACATTATCTTGGTAGGCCTAGCCCTGCCCCCGTGATCCCTAATTACGGCTAGTATGTCCGTTATTATCCTTATCCTAGACCTGTACCGGCTGCTCATCGCCTAGCCCTCACCATCAGCAGCATCGCTAAGAGACATGCAAACCCCGCTAGCTGAAGTGTGTGAGCCACTACGTAGCTTGGAACCCAGGTTCTAGTCAACATGAAGAATATGTGGCTTAAACAGAGCAGTAGGAAGCTAGCTGAAACCATTATTGAGGGCTTAGACCTAGACGAAGCCGCATTTGATGCCGTCTGGACGAATATGAAGAGCAGTATGGCGGCTATGACGGCCTCAACTACTGGAGTGTAACCTCTCAGCAGTGCTATTACCATGGGGGCCATGGGCATCGAAGCGCTAAGCCTCTGCCTCACATAAGCGTACGTCAATAGGCCGAAGGCTGTGACCTCGCAGAAGTAGAGGATGAAGGTTGAGGCTTTGAGAAGTAAGAGGGCTTCGCTCTCAGCAATCGAGATTACGGAGACTGCGTAGGCCGTCAGCAAGGCGTCGATGAATAAGCCGCATCCCAAGACTGAGAAGCTCAAGTTCAAGTAGAGGAGGACCCTCGACATCAAGGCCTTATAGCCCAGAGCTGCGTAGTATGCTATGATGAGGGCTATGATTGAGCTCACCAGCTCCATCAACACGTCGAACCCTATGAAGGCTACAACCCCACTAGCCAAGGCTCTCCTCTAACACGAAGCCCTCTAATAGCTATAAATCTTCTAGACCAATCGTCCACTCTCCTTTTAAATCCTGAAGAGGCCTTCAACTTGGTGATACACTTGGAGAAGAGGAAGGCTATTGGCATAACAGCCTCACTGATAGCAGTAGTTCTCCTCGTGTCAACAATAGCCATGGCCACCATAGGGGCAATCCACGAAGCAGTGACCATAGAGGGTCACGCCTACACGAGGACTCAGCCGGGTGATGAAGTAGTTGAGGTACCTCTATCAGCTCAGCTTCAAGTTAGCATTACGGATCACCTGCCTAGGGTCACCACGTACAAGGCTATTGAGGGCACAATAACCGTGAATGGAACCTCCTACAGCGTCTATGAAGGCTACGGCTACAGCTGCAGCGTCGAGAGGAGGGCAGTCGCTTACATAGAGTTATGGGCCTCAAACGGCGGCGAAACCCTACATCTAGTTGGTAAGGCTGTGGCCTACAACGTGACCGACGAAGGCGTCTTGAGGATGTTCCACGGCGTCATGAAGATCGACGGCACTCCATACTACGTCAACGCCACCCTACTGACCTACAAGATCTCAGAGTAGTTGAGTAAATGAAGTGGACTTATGAGCTCATAACTTTTTTTTCTCCTCCAAAAGTAGAGGAATAAAAAAGGTTGATCTTGAGTTTGCCTTACCTCGAGATAACTCTCCAAGTGTCGCGGTCTAGGAATTGGATCCCCACATCAACCCCATAGAACTCCTTGAAGTACTTGGACGCATTGCTCCTCTTCCTCTTATCCATCTTGTATATCCTGTCTAGGTCCTCGCTGCTGGGCTTCTTGGTCTCTAGTAATCCCTCAGCCACAGCCTTGTTGAACAGCTCCTCACCGCTTTTGCTCATAACCAGCACGGAGTTCCAGCCATCTGGCGCGCCTATGGAGCCTACGTTTATGTCAGCGTACCTCGAGACGAATTCGGGGCACTGGAGGCATGCTGGTCTAGCTAAGCTCTCGAACTCAGATAGCGGGAGCTCATAGGACTTCCCACTCTTGTCTTGAAATATCACCTTAGCCTTAATGTTCATCTTGGCCAGATCCTCGACGCTCACCCCAACCTTCGGCAGTAGCTTCTCCACGACTGAGGCGTAGTCGAGGTTGTGTCCGCAGAACAGCCCAACCTTATACGCTACCTTCCTAGCTATGCCGACGTCGAGCTCTGATAGCCTCTCGATAGCCCTTATCTGGCAGGGTAGCCCTACGACCATGATCTTCTTGATGCCATCCATCCTGCCGAGCTCTACGAGGGACGGTATGTAGAAGTACTTCGACTTCGCGCACTTCAACACGTCGTCGGCAGTGAACGCTATGACGGGCGTGGGTGACCACCTCTCTCCAGCGCCTGCGAGCACTACAGCGTCTACAAGCCCCTTGTCCAGCGCTACCATGGCGAGCGTCGATACTGTTCCGCCGTCCTGAGCGACGGACAACACCTTCTCTACCTTACTCCTCGCCTGATAGGCGTCTAGGGGCTTGACATCCTGCTCATAAAGCTCCTTCTTAACCCAAAGCATCGCTTGAGGACAAACAATTAAACATCTAGAGCAGTCAACGCACAGCTTGGGCTCCCTGGAGATGCGGCTGGGCTCCTTAGGGTTGAAGTAGACTGCCTCCCAGTAGCATGCTGCAACACATGCCCCACAAAGAGAGCAAATGTTAGCGTCTAACAGCTGGTAAACGCTGGTAATTGGGGTTTTAGGCTGCCAAGCCATCATGAGCCACACTCCTTAACGCTTAAAATGAGATAAGGAGTGACCTCTTAACCTTTACCGTTCTGCTCCTCAATAATCGATGTGTAATCCTTCCAGTTTCTCGAGGTACTCTACGAGGCTTAGGAAAAACTGTTTTTTAGGTATGCAGTGAGATAGTCGCGTCTCACGATGGAAGGTGTGGATGTTGCGCTGGAAGTGGACTCCAGTGCTCGCTGGTGCCTTCAGCGTGCTGGTGGTCTCTTACGCCTTGAGGTATGGCTACGGCGTTGTAGCTCCACCCATGGCCCTCGACTTAGCTTTAACAAATGAGCAGGTCGGCAGCATAGTGACATCTTACTTCGTAGCTTACGCAGTATTCACACCGTTAGCTGGCTTCTTAGCCGACAAGTTCGGGTTTAAGAGGACTGTAGCCCTATTCACGGCTGTCATGGGGGTTGGCTCAGCCCTCATGTCCACTTCAACGAGCTTTGAGCAATGCATAGCCTTCTTCTTCATAGTTGGCGTAGGGGCAGCTGCTGCCTGGGCCCCTATGGCCACGCTTGCTAGAAGGCTCATTCCCAGCAGAAAGAGGGGGCTGGCCCTTGGAGTCATAGATTCAGGTAGCTCAGTGGGCTACATGATTTCAAGCTTCTTGGCGCCACCTTTAATCG
The DNA here is from genome assembly GCA_003650865.1 of Thermoprotei archaeon. Taxonomy (GTDB): domain Archaea; phylum Thermoproteota; class Methanomethylicia; order Nezhaarchaeales; family WYZ-LMO8; genus QMSN01. The sequence continues at coordinate 5,230 of QMSN01000032.1, read as the reverse complement.
CTAGCTTCGGTTGGAGGTCTCACTGGACGGTGTGGAGTCTTGCCTCTCTAGCTGTAGCAGCATCATCTCTCTTAGTCCTACCCTCTCTTAGAGTCAGAGTTCTCCCCTCTCTCCAAGCCCCTAAGAGCATCAGCTTCTGGCTCATAGCCCTCTCATACATGATGTTTGGAGTAACGCTATGGGTTCCACTAGCCTTCCTATCCAAGTTCGGCCTTAGTGAGGTTGGGCTAGACTACTGGGCTGCATCGCTCCTAGGAGTCGCCGTAGCAGCGGCGAGCATACCCGGTAAGCTCCTTCTCTCACACTTGTCGGATGTAGCTGGTCGCAGCTGCGTATTGCTGTTTAGCCTGGCCCTTATAGGGTTGAGCCAACTGCTTTGCGCATTAGCTCCTTCACCAGCCTTGTTGTTCCTCTACGCGGCTATGTTCGGGTTGGGATATGGAGGTTGCGTCCCCCTCTACGGAGTCTTAGCCTCGGACTTCAGCGAGAGAGCTGGAACAGTCTTAGGGCTTTGGACCGTGTTTTTCTCGATAGGCTCCATGGCGTCGCCGAAAGCCGCTGGCTTCCTCGCCGACTTAACAGGCGGCTTTAAGGTGCCATTTCTCTTCGGGTTTTCGGCAGCCTTAACGTCAATGCTCCTCCTAGCCCTAGCATCGAGAGCTTTAAGTGGAAAAACGTTGAGATTGAAGTAGTGGTTTAACGTCGAGCGGCGGGAGTCATGGTGCGGGTGGGCTTTCCACTGTGGATTGGCGATAGGGGGAACTTCGAGGCTAAGCTTAAAGAGGCTTATGAGGCTGGCTTCGACTTCATAGAGCTGAGCCTTGACTTCCCATGGCCCATCCCCGACTCCTCAACCCCTAACCTCATAGCGAGGGCTATGAAGGAGATGGGCTTAGACATAGCTTTACATGGCTGCTGGAGGGATGTGAAGCTGGCCTCTCCGATAAGTGAGGTGAGGGAGGCCTCCGTCAAGTACGTCGTGAGGATCCTAGACTGCTGTAAGGCTTTAGAGCCTGCCTACGTGGTGTTTCACGTCTCGACAGACCAGGCCGTGAGCGAGGCTAATGAGTACGAGCAGCTAATTGTGGACTCAGCCGTCAAGTCGGTGAAGGAAGTCGTGAGTTACGCGTCTAAGAGAGGTCTTGAAGTGGTGTTTGAGAATGTGCCTCACCAGTTCTGCGCATCTCTAGACCAAGCTGTTAAGCTGTTCAGGCAGGTCAATGGGTGCAAGGTGTGCTTCGACGTGGGGCACGCCTACGCCCACTCAGTGAGGAGAAATAGAAACGTGGATCTGTACGAGCTCGTCAACTCTTGGCTTCGAGAGCTTCGAGACTTGATAAAGTGCATCCACGTCTACGACTGCCTAGTTCAGGGGAGGTGGATAGATGAGCACATAACGCCAACGACTACGTCTCATTCTATAAAAGCGCTTATTGAGGCCTCGAGGTCTTGGAGCTTTAAGCCTGCCTTCATAGTTATAGAGGCCTTCAAGAACCCTGACGGTGGAGACGCTAAGCCGGGAGACCTAGTAGATGTCGTGGAGCTCTTGAAGAGAGAGCTTCGATGAAGGTGTAGGTAGAGTAGCCTCTTACGCCGACGGCCATGCGGGCTTACGTACGATGTTAAAGCCAAAGTAATATAGAGCTCCTCGCTATACTATTCTGAAGTTTAAGGGAGCTATGGGTTGGAGGAAGAAGGCTGGCTATGCCTCCTCCAGTGGTTTTGGAGTACGAGCGTGGAACAGTAGTTGTGAAGGGGTTTAGAGGTGAGCTTCCAGGTTGTAAGTGGGATGTGAGGAGCGGATGCTTAAGAGCCTTAGCGTACAAGTACTTCGAGGTTAAGAGGGCTCTTGAGGAGATGGGCTTTGAGGTTATTGACAAGGTCTTATCCCCAATTGGGGGGTCCATAGGCACCCCCCACATTAAGCCTCTCAGAAGCTACCAGGAGGAGGCTCTTGAGGAGTGGCTTAAGGCTGGTATGAGGGGCATAGTAGTCCTCCCCACGGGGACTGGCAAGACCCTCATAGCGATTAAGGCAATAGCGACCCTCAATGAGCCCACGTTGGTGGTGGTCCCGACCATAGAGCTCTTGGAGCAGTGGAGGTCTCAGCTCGCTAAGAGCTTAAACGTCGATGTGGGAGTTCTTGGTGGAGGTGAGAAGAAGATATCGTTCATAACGGTCTCAACTTACAGCTCAGCCTACATGCACGCTGAGGAGCTGGGCAATAAGTTTAAGCTCCTAGTCTTCGACGAGGTGCATCACCTGCCAAGTGAAAGCTTTAGGCAAATAGCTCTACTAAGCACTGCTCCTCATAGGCTTGGTCTCACAGCCACCTTCGAGAGGGAGGATGGGAGGCACGTAGACCTGCTGGACCTCGTAGGAGAAGTCGTCTATAGAAAGGCCGTCTACGAGATGAAGAGTAAGCACTTAGCAGACTTCGACTTAGTGAGGGTCTACGTCGAGCTCACCGACGAGGAGAAGCTGAAGTTCTCCAAGCTCTTCTCCATGTATAAGGACTTCCTCGAGAAGAAGGGGTGGAAGCTCAAGTCCCTCCAAGACTTTAGGAGGCTGATAATGGCTAGCGGCTTAAGCAAGGAGGCTAGGCGAGCTCTACTGGCTTGGAGAGACGCTAGGCTTCTAGTCCTAAACTCCGTGTCTAAGCTTGACGTCCTGAAGGACCTCTTGAGGAGGCATAAGGGCGATAGAATAATAATATTCACGGAGCTAAACAAAGCCGTGCGCAGGATATCCAAGGAGCTTCTCATACCGGAGATAACGTACAAGACAGGCTCTAAGGAGAGAGCGGAGGTCATGGAGCTATTCAGGAGCGGCGTCTATAGAGCTGTCGTGACCAGCAAGGTCCTAGAGGAGGGTATAGATGTGCCGGACGCCAACGTGGCGATAGTGCTCAGTGGCACGGGCAGCAGAAGGGCTTTCATTCAGAGGCTTGGTAGAATACTTAGGCCAGCACCCGGCAAGAGAGCAGTCCTCTACGAGGTTGTGGCTAAGGGAACCCCTGAAGTCATGATATCTAGGAGGAGGCGTAGAGGGCTAACTGGTGGCTAAATTGCTGCCTTCAAACCTACTGAGGGTTAAGAGGAGAGGCTTCAAGGTTCTCCCTCGCTTCGCTGAGCTGAACTACGAGAATGAGTATGCTGCTTCCTTGCTCATAGACACATACCAAGAGCACGTCGGTAAGACCATTGGCGAGCTTGAGGACGCCATAGACGATGTTGAAGACGAGCTTGAAGATCTAGGCTACCACCCAAAGTTCGTTAGGGGGCTCATTGAGCTACTGGACAGGTTGATTGAGGCTCAAAAGCCTGAGACCAAAGTGCCTCCTGACCTCGCTAGGAGAACGGTCTTCGCAGTGTCATCTCAAATGGGCTTTGCCACAACCCCCGAGGTTAAAGTCAAGGTTTTTGAAGAGGCTGCTAAGAGGCTAAACGTCTCAGTCCATGACTTAATTAAGGCTTTCGAGGCAAGCTACGAGGACTCGGAGATCATCATTAGCTTCAACGCGCCCACGCCCGTGGACCTCCTAAGGCAGTACAACCTCTCTTTAACTCAGACTCTCACCTTTAAGGCCATGTCTATGGACTTGGTAGCCAACATGACGGGTGGAGAGGCTAAGAGTATTCTGAGGACGGTCAAGATGCTGGGCTTGATGTACATGGCTGAGAAGAGTGATGGCGTCCTAAGGCTCCACATAGATGGCCCAGCCTCTCTGCTGGTGTCGACTAGGCGCTACGGCACTAGGATGGCTAGGCTAATACCGTTAGTCCTCCGCTTAAGGTCTTGGAGGATTAGAGCGGAGGTCCTCTACATGAAGAGGCGCTTCCTCATGGAGCTCGATGAGAGGTTCAGTAAGCTCATGCCCAGCAAGCCGCCTATAGAGGAGACCTTCGACAGCATGGTTGAAGAGGACTTCATGCTTAGGTTTCAAGCATTGGGCTTAGGCTGGAGGATTGTGAGAGAGCCTGAACCTCTCATGGCTGGAGGCTCTATCTTCATACCGGACTTCGCACTGTACAAGGGGGATGTGAAGGTTTACTTGGAGATAGTGGGCTTCTGGACTCCTGAGTACATAGAGAGAAAGATGCAGAAGCTCTTACAGGTCAAGGAACCCATGATAATCGCCGTGAACAAGCACATGGCTTGCTCCAAGGAGTCCTTGGAGAGGCTTAGAGGAGCCGTCGTAGTTTTCGACGGTAAACTAAGGGCTTCAGACTTGGTGCCCGTGCTTAGGAGACTGGAGCCAGTTAGGGTTGAGGCTAAGCAACCCACCACCCCCTCTAGCCCTGAAAGGCTTGTGGAGACACCGCTGGTTGAGGTCTCTCTCGACGAGGTTTCTTCCTACCTAAGCTCCATAGGAGAGGAGCCTCTCGAGAAGGTGTTGAGCGAGCTTAGAGCTCGTGGAGTGAGTAATGAGCAAGAGGCGTATAGGCTGATTAGGAGCCATGGATTGATGGTATTGTGGAGAGGGCTTGACCCCTCTAAAGCTGTTGTTAAGAGAGTTAAACCTTAGAAGTAGCTTTCAGCAGCCTTAACCATCTCCTCCTCTTCGACTTGTCTTGCAACTTCGCGCTCCCTAGAGTTCTTGGCTTTAAGCCAGCTCTTAGCTGCGCTTATAGTAGTCCCTCTACGCTTCCCCTCATGCTTGTCTATTAGCACTGCTACTGGCATCCTAACCCACTCACCTAGGAGTATTGCCTCCCCTCTCTCCAACGTCGGTAGTGCAGCTGCCATCTCCTCTGTTAGCCACTCGCTGTACTGCCTGACGTAGTTCTGGTCTTCGGGCTGCATGATCTTCAACACGCAGAGGCTATTCATCTGGCTCAGCACGTCTGGGTCGAGCCTCTTAGGCCTCTGAGAGACTATGAGGAGACCTACACCATACTTCCTGCCCTCCCTAGCTATCCTAACGATGGCTTGTTTAGCAGCTGTCTCGACATCACTTCTAAGGTAGAGGTGAGCCTCCTCTATCACTATGAGCGTTGGGAGAATCCTACCAGCCATAGCCCTCTGAAGCACTTGGCGGCACACGTAGGAGACCACTTCATCTCTAGCTGCATCAGGTAGGCGAGACACGTCCACGTCAACTATGACTCCAGGCTCTAGGAGATCCACAGGGTCTACGACGTCTGTGCTGTATACATCGTATTCAACTATGTTCTTCTCGAGCTTTAAGAGTATGCTGTCGTAGACGTGGCTATCCTTCTTGCTGGTT
>QMSN01000031.1 GCA_003650865.1 Thermoprotei archaeon | reverse complement strand
CGAAGATATGTAGCTCCTAACCCTAGCCTCAACCTCATCTTCAAGCTTAGCGTAGTCGGCTCTAGGCAGGGGGTTCACTGTGACGTCGACGTCGAGGTAGACGGGCTTAGGCCTTAAGAACTCTACTCTAATGCCAGCTGCCCTGACCTCCTCTATAACCCTCCTTATCTCCCTCTCATCTCCCCCATCAGCTATCACCCTGACAACTCCTGGAACGCCGTCGGGCATGTCCTCGACGAGCACTGAGCTAACGCCTTCAACACCTCTAACAGCCGCCTCTAGAGACTGTAGAGTCGCTCTACCAGCGACCTCCAGAGCTCTCTTAGCCCTAGTCCTCAGCTCCTCGTCAGACTCCTCGTCAACACCGTTGAGTATGTCCTCCCTATTTATGACGTACTCAACGCCAAGCAAGGGCTTCGGCATGACGGTTATCATGCCAGCGTAGACGTTCCCAGCCCTACCTGGAACGAGCGCTCTAACCGGGACGTCAGCCTCCCAGCGGCCCTCAGCGACCTTCTCCAGCACCCTCTCCTCAGTTGTCTCGTACACCTTCGCCTCGCCTGGAGCTCGAGAGTACGTGGATACCCTAGTGCCCTTGGGTATCCTGATCTTCTCGTAGGCCAAGTAGTCCACGTAGAAGGTCGTGTTGAGGTCTGGCTTCTTGCCCTCGCTCAGCCACTTGATCTTGCCCCCCTCCTCGACGTAGTCGACCCCCTCCTTGAACTCGTAGCTCCCGCCCTCAACGACTCCCTCGACCTTCACGACACCCTTTACGGGGGTGCTCCTGAGCTCATAGAGCTCCTTGCCGTCGTATATGTGGGCCTCTCGGCTCACCTGAACAGTTGGTGGGTCACTGCTCCTACCGAACGTCACGAATCCAGATGCGTGCTCAGCTGGCTTGCGCTTAACGCCTAGTATCGAGACCACGAGGTCCAACGCGCTTCCAGAGGCTGTGTCTATGAAGCCCGCTGAGTATACGTGGCTTAGCTGAGCATAGAGGAACTCTATCTCTCTACTAATGGCCTCGACTATGGTCCTCACAACGCTCCCGGGGTTTACGTCCGTTATAGCTGGTTGGTCGTTGAACACGTAGTTCACGTAGAACGCCGTCATGTCGTCCGGCCTATCTCCACCTGGGAGCCACTCGATCATGTCGTCTACAAGCCTGTAGTCGATGTCGCTCCTAAACACGTGTCTAGAGCCCCTTAAGAGCCCTTCAACCTTCACTATCCTCTTGACGGGTGTGTTCGCAAGCCTATACCTAGACCTGTGGGGCTCGTAGACATGCTTCTCGTTCACAACGCCCTTGGTTATCTGAGAGAGTATGTGCTCGACTATCTCGTCATACGTCTTGCTCACATAAGTCATCTAAAACACCTCTAAGTAGAATGGGAACACTATGTTGAGCAGCCTGCTACTGCCCGTGGGCAAGATGGTTATTGACACGTCTATCCTGCTCGGATCCTCCTTTGAGGCTTGAACTGAGACCTCAACAACCTCTTGAACTCTGGGGTCTCTAGCGACGCTCTCAGCGACGTAGAGCTTGACTAGGCTCCTAGTCCTCTCGTTGTTGGGCTCACCTATGAGCTCGTGGAGCCTAGAGCCGTAGTCCGGGTGTCCAAGCTCAGTGAGCTCTCCAAGCCTAGTCCTAAGCCTATTGATTACCGCTTGGCTCAAGTTGAGCTCATCCTCGACGAGCTCCAAGTCGCCTGTTGGGCTTAGAGCTAAGTCGCATCCAAGCTCGTCGTGCACCACCTTCAAGTCCCTACCCAACACGCTCCTCGACACATAAACCACCTACCCTATCAACACGGTTCCAGTCGCCACAACCCTCCCGACCGGCATGTCGGCTGGGTCGTTGCACGTCATAGCCGTATCGCCGTTCCTAGCCGCTGGCTTGCCGTTTATGAAGACCGTGCTGCTCCCAGTGATTATGGTGGCCATGTTGGAGGGGGGCTTCGAGAAAGTCCCGTTTGGAGGGATGTGTGGAGGGGTGTTTACAGCAGTGCTTCCAACAGTTGCAGCTGGCTTACCCTCTATCAGCACGTTTGTGCTAAGCCCACCATTAATTATCCCGTTGAACGGTAGAGGTGTGGGTGTTGGAACAGGCCCTCCTGGGCTTGGAACTAGGATTATGTGTATGTCTGTAGCGACCACGCGATCTCCCAGCTTGGCTGCCGGCATGCCCATCAAGACCCCTCCTAGTTTATCCTGACTATAGCCCCCTTGATGCTGAGAGGCCCCTTCATCTCCATGTTGCCCACAGAGCCCTGTATGTCGAGGTTTCCATCAGACTTCAACTTCAAGAGCGCTTGAGACTCCAAGCTGAAGTCGGTGTCCTTCACGTTGAGCTGCTTGACGTCTAGAGAGGCCTTGTCAAGCCCCACGCTCATGCTTCTCCCATCGAAGCTCACGTCCTGGTCGCTCTTGATCTTCAAGTTCTTGGCGGACAGGTGTAGATCCCCTTCTGCCTTGATGGTTATGTCGCCCTTCGCCTCAAGCCTTATGTCGCCATTCCTATTGATCCTCAACCTAGTTCCTCCAGCCTTTACCTCAACGCTGTCGTCGGTGACGGTCAAAGTCATGCCGCTGGGCAGCTTCAAGTAGAACCTCCTAGCTGATGAGCTCTTGGAGTAGGGGGCTTCGTAGACCACTTCTCCCTCGTTGTTAACGGGTGGCCTAGCCTCGTCGTTGTAGAGCCTGCCTATGACCACTGGGGCGTTTAGGTCTCCATTTACGAAGGATACTAAGACCATGTCCCCGACGCTTGGCGGGCTGGCTAGGCCTAAGTGCTGAGTTGCTATTGGAACCCTCCTCAGCTCGACGTCGCTGCCCTTAAGCTTCACGTTGCACTCGTAGTTGTCCTTGTCGGACTCGCTTGAGTGTGGGAAGATGGAGGTTACAACACCTATTTCAGCTACACGTATGTTCTTGAGCTCCTCCTGAACTATCCTCCTTATAACCTCAATTATCTCTAAGCTACTCACTCTTCCTCCTCCAGTGTATGGATGTCGTGAACCCCTCATCTACGTTGAAGACGTGCTCCACAGTCCTCACCTGGTACTTGCCATTAGCCGCGTCGTAGGGAACCCCCTTGATCTCCACGGTGTCCCCCAGCTTCACCTCACTTCTCCCAACGATCTTCACGTAGCCCTTAACTGCCCTCACAAGCTCCCTCAGCAAGGCCTCAGCGACTTTCTCAGCTGAGTCCTTGTCCTTTACCGTTGGGTCGTAGACGGAGAGCTTGATGCCAGAGCCCGATGAGCCTTCAACCTCCCTCTTAGCGAGCCAATGTGAGGTGTCTGCTCCCTTGAAGCTCGCTGGGCTCTCTCCATAAACCACGACCCCGCTAATGAGGGGCTCCACCTCGTAGACCTCTACGTCGATCAAGTTCTTGCCGTAATGCGCTTCGTGCACATCCTTCTCCTCATATCGCTTGAAGACGAGCTCGCCATTGGGGTTGAAGTAGGCGTCAAACCCGCACTTAAGAGCGAGGTCTCTTATGTGGTGGTAAGCGCTTTTACGCTTATCAACCACGTACTGGGAGAAGCTTAACCCATCCATGACCTCCTCAACGCTTACACCCGCCCTACTAGCTAAGTCTGAGACTATGCTTCCAGCGCTCTGACCCTCATACGTCTGGTCAACCCTCAACTCCAAGAGCTTGTGGGAGTCGTTGTACCCGACCACCTTGACCTTGGAGGTGCCCACGTGAACCTCCTTCACAACTCCCTTGAACACCTTCTTCAACCCCTTCTCGTATCCAAGCTCAACTGAGATCTCATCACCCCTCCTCAACCTCAACGTCTTGGGGGTGTGGGTGAAGGTCGCCTTGACCTGGTCTAGGTAGGAGTCCATGCTGACGCTGACCTCTAGGTCTATGAGCTCCAGCCCTCCCGGCTCGAAGGTGCTCGGCCCAATGGAGACCTTAAACCTAGGCTTCAAGAAGCTCAAGGCCTAAGCCTCCTAGGCCCCCGCCTTGGGGATCTTAACCTCAACCTCCACCTCATACTTGTCCCCTCCCTTCTTAGGGGGTATGACTACGTCCCTCTCCTCCTTCTCGTAGTCCTTGGGTTCAACGATGATCTTGTAGTTGCCCGGCTTCAGAAAATCCTTCTCAAATACGCCGTCAGACGAGACCTCTATGACGTACTCCCCTTCATCCCACACTATCTTGACCGTCGCCTCCTTAGGCTTCCCCTCCTTGTCCACGACCTTGCCCTTAATAGTGTTGAAGGAGCTCAATGCATCGTCGGACTTCTTGTCCACATCCTCCTTAGCCTCCTTTTCTTGGCTTGGAGCCTTGCCCTTCTCCTCTTTCTCAGGCTCGACGTGCTCCACGAGGGTCATGGTGTACCTGTAGACCTCAGTTACGCTGCTGGCGTCCTCAACCTTCAAGTCCTTCACCAGCACGCTCTTCACGTCAGCTATCCCCGACAGCGATGAGATGAAGGGGAGGGGTTTGCCGCTCTTGTACTTAGTCCTCAGCTCCTCAACGTCTTCTCTAGCCTTCTCCCCGTAGAACAAGCCTTCGATGACGAGCTTGACAGGCCTCCTGCCCAAGTCTTGAAGCACGCTTCCATCAGAGCCGGGGATTACGTGCTCAACTATTTTGCGTTCCTCGCTTATGCTTATGGACTGGACGCTGCGTATCTTCTTAGTTCGACCAGTATTGGGGTCCCTCTCGTGGACCACTAGCTTCATGCCGTCTAGCTCCACGCTCATACCTGAACACCATACCTCCTAGCTGCTTCACGCAGCACCTTGGCGAGCTTCCTCTCAAGCTCCCTGATGTCCCTCTCGTCGCTTGAAGACTCAACCCTCACGTTTACGTTCACAACCCTCTGAACTTGAGGTTGAGGGGTAGCTGCTTGAAGTGTTGAAGCCGCTTCGAGGAGCTTGAACTGGCTGTAGGTGAGCATGGACGTTAGGGGTAGCCCCCTATGACTGTAAGCGAACTCCTCAACAACGCCCAGCATGGACGGCTGAAGCTCAAAGCCCCCGCTCACTTCACTTATAGCTCTTAGAACTGGCTGAACCCTTAGGGATAGCAGGGTGAGCCTACTCGTGAGGAGCTTTGAGCCCTCAGTCACTCTCGACGGTAGGATCGCTAAACTCCACTTGGAGGCCACGCGCTCAACGAGTTTAGACGCCTCTCTCAAGCCCTCAGCGGTGGGCAGCCTCCTAAGCTCAGAAAGCCTCGTCCTCAAAGCGGTTAGCTTGAGGAGTCCCTCAGCAGCTCTCTCCATGGAGTACGTGCGTAAAGCCTCTACACGCACCCTCTCAAGCCTCTCTCTAACCCTTAACGGCAGTCTTAGAGCAACTTCCTCCTCGAGAGCCCTCCTCAACGCTTCTTGAGCTGATGAGGCCGAGGCCACTACAGACGCCACGACCTTCAGCTCAAGCCCCTCAGCTGCCTCCACGACTCTAAAAGCCTCAGCTAAAGCTCGAGAGGCAAGTCTCCTACGTAGGTCGAGGTAGCTCTCCACGAGCTCAACTGCTCGAGGAACCTCTATGGGGGTCTTAAGTTGAGGAGCTCCAGGGCCAAGCCCCGAAAATGCTGTCGCCGCAGTCTCCACAAAGCCTCTAGCCGAGGAAGCGAACCTTAAAGGTGTGTATAGGAGCTCTAAGCCTAATGGTCCTAGAGCTCCAGCCCTAAGCTCGCCTTTAAGCTCCCTCAAAGCGCCCCTGAGGGGCTCAAGATGCCTAGCGGCCTTAACGGCCACTTGCACGAGCTTTTCGTGGACATCGAACTCCTCCTCAACGCCTACTGGAGTTGGGCTTTCAGCTCTCAGCTCTCCCCCAACGCCTTCAGCTTTCTCAGCTCCTCCCAGCTTAGCTCCTCCACGCTCCTCAACTGCTCCTCCACGAGCTCTCCCCCTGAGCTTGGGCTTGAAGCTTGAGATCCAATGCCTTAAACGCTGAAGCCCAAGCCCTACACCACCTTCAGGTCTAGTGGGCTCAGCAACTTCGAGGGGAGGCTCTTCCTCAACGGCTTCAACGATGGGCGTAGCCTCTCTAAGGGCTCCACGCCTCTCAGCAAGCCCCTCTTCAACCCTTAACCTTCTAGCGGCTGGCTCACTCCTCTTCAACCTCCAAGCTATGAAGAAGTTCACGACCTCTAAGCTTGAAGCCAACCCCGTGATGCTGGCTGACGCCGTGTAGAGTAGGGGTAACAGACGGCTGGTGTATGTGAGCCAACTAGCTCCTGCTGGGAGTGTGAGCTTGAGGAGCCTTCTTAGAGCTTCAGCTAGCCTAAAGCCCCCTTCACGCAGGCTTGTAGCTGCGCTTGTGAGGGCTATTAGCCCTTCACGCAACCCCTTCACGGGTCGACTTGGGTTTAAGCTCAACTCTTCCACGGCCTACTCAAACACGATCCTAGTCGTGCCCTCCTCAGCCGGCTTGAGGTAGCTCATCATCCTCAGCCGGTGAGCGAGAGCTGCAGCGAGGAAGCATATCTGGTCTCGCGTGAGCTCAGATGGGTGCTCGGCGAGCTTGTAGCCATAGTCTATGCAGAGCATGGAGAGCTCGAGGCCCTCAGGGCTCCTCACGAACTCCTCGATCTCTAACCTTTTTTTAAAAGCTCCTCTCGAGGTGCTACACCACTTATCTCTAGGACCTTAGCCCCTATGAACTCGGGAACTCCAAACATCATCTCCGACAGCTCTTCAACCGTTAGCTTCGGCTCGACTAGGCCCATGGAGGCCGCGAGCCTCAAGGCTTGGATGTTCTTGGCGAGGTCCACCTCGCTCATGTCTAGGCTGCCGTCCTCCTTAACCCTGACGTTACCCATGGCTGAGAGTATCTCAGTTAGCTCTCCATCGGTTAGGGGCCTTATCACGACATCTGCGTCGTACTCCTCTATGTGCAGCACCTCACGCCTATTCTTGCCCTTCAGTATGTCCTCCTTCGTGAGCTTCCTCAAGCCTTTCACATCCAAAAATTATTGAGGGGTTTAGTGGCTCTCTGCAAGGTGCTCCACCTACTCCTCCCTTACCCTCGTGGCTGTGAAGTTGTAGACGGTGACTCCAACTCCATCTGCTCCAAGCTCAAAGCTCTTGTCGTCGACGTAGCACTCGTCGAAGGTTATCTTCTTTATCAGCTCGTTGCCAGCTCTAAGCTCTACAACCATGTTGAAGGAGGAAGTGACTGGCATGTAGAGGAGCTCGTCGAGCTTCTTGTAGAGGGACCTGACCCTTATGGAGCCTGTGACTGTTATCAAGCCGCACTCGACGCCTATACGCTCAGCGCTCCCAACACTCTCGATGTCGACTTGCCTCCTCTTCACCTTAAACTCTATGGATTGAACTCCAGGCACCTGCTCTCCATCTATGAGCACCTTGCTCGTGGCTGCTGACGCTATCAAGACAGATGGCATCCTCCATCACCTCCTCAAGCCTGAACTACTATTGTGGCGTAGATGTAGTCTATCGCTCTGACAGGCCTAATCGCCAAGTCCACCCTGACTATGCCCTGAGCGAAGTCCATTTCTGAGCAGTAGACGTCAACCATGAACGCCGGCTCCTTCAAGTCTGCGCTTGGAACTATTGCTCCATCCCTCTCCATCCTTATCATGGCCTCAGTTATCTTCTCCTTTAAGGCTGACCTCCCACTTGGGTTGTTGAGCGTTCCTATGAACATCTCCCCTATGCTCTTAACAAGCCTAACAGCGTGATCCGTTGTCCTCACTACGCTTATCTGCTCCTTGCTCGTCGTTATCCCCTTGACAACTATTATCCCCCTCTCCCTCTGTGCTTGTAGAGGTAGGACTCCAGCGTTCAGCAGCTGCCTGAGCTCTGAAGGGGTGTAGTTCACCTCTAGCTTCGATACCCCCTTCACGGGCTTGAAGGTTGGGGACTCGAAGTAGCTAAGCCTGCTTATCAGCCCAGCTACGGCGCCAGCCACTCCATAGGGGGCTACTAGCACAAACCTGTCGCTACTCAGCTTCTCAGTCCTCTTGACTATCTCCTTGACGGGCTCCCCCCTGCCGACCGTGCCTATGCCTATTCTGCCCATGGCCTCCTTGCTCATGTTAGCGCAGTGAGCCTCAACTAGGGCGTGTATGCTTGGATCCGAGACGTCGCAGGCCATCACTATGTCGACCTCAGGCTCAGCCTCAAGCTTCTCGAGGGCAGCCTCGAAGTCCTCCTTTGATGGCAGGCCCGGCTCCCTACCTCCCTTCAGCTTATCCCTTGTGGGGGCTGGGTTGTTCTTGGGGAACTCCGATGAGGACTTCAAGTCCTCAGCTGTTACGAGCGTCGAGTCCTGGTTTAACACCTTAACTAGGTACCTGTCGCTCTTGGGGTTCATCACCAAGTTGTCGAAGACCTCGTAGGTCTCTCCATCAGATATTATCAGCTTAACCGTGTTCTCAGCAGTGCCCTTGTCGACCTCCACCTCGATCTTATTGCCATCTAAGCCCATCCTCCTAGCCTTCAGCTCCACAGTCTTAGCCTTCTCTAGGTCTTTAAGGACGAGCGAGGCGTAGCTACCTCCCCTCCCCACTACCCTAACAGCCACAACCTCGAAGACGCCATTCTGAAAGCAGCTCTTAGCCTCCTTCGTGAGGGTGTACTGCTCATTAGACCCAAAAACCTCTGTAAACTCCTTCCAGCTGCTCACGTGGACAGGTGTTAGCACAGGGCCCTTCTCAGCTGTGCCCATCAGAGCGACGACGCCAGAGGGGTAGGCTGGTGGCGGTATGATCTCCTTGACTACCTTAACCTCAACTCCAGGTATAACTCTAGCCAAAACGTTCACACACCTTGCTAGTTCTATCAAAAAACATATTTAAAAAATTTACGCAAAAAACTTAGCAATTGAATAATTATTGACAGCACTAATTTTATGTATCAAAATTTTTGACTCAAAATTTCAGTTATATTGTTGCTCTCACAATAAGCTAAAACTTAAGAATCGAAACTTAGGATTCACAATTGCTTAAACTCACATCACAAGTCATCGGCTTGCTGCCGAGCTCTTTATTATGGAGAGCTCTACAACATATTTGGGCTCATGGGGGTGCCTATGTGAAGTGGGTTAATGCGGCTATTGTGGCTGCGGTCGCTGTTGTAGTTGTAGTAGCTGCCTCGATCACCTTACTCCCCCGCGTTGAGCCCGTGGACTTGGAGGAGCTTAAGTCATCGCTTGTCAACTCCCTCAGCGGCGTCGAGACCATGAGGCAAGAGGCCCACATGACTGTATCGACAGGAGGAGCTCAATACGTTGTGGAGATGAGCCTCGTTGAGCTGATAGACTATAGGGGTCAGAAGGCCTCCTTCAACGTGACCATGACTGTCAAGAGCACACCCATAGCAACACCAGTCAACACCACGATCTACCTGTACTACGTGAATAAGACGGTGTACTTCGCTCAAGAGAT
>QMSN01000030.1 GCA_003650865.1 Thermoprotei archaeon | reverse complement strand
GTGCCAGCTGGTACAGGTCTTCCACAGAACGCACAGGTGACGGCTCTATACATGCAGATGCACCGCCTTAACGGTGTGTCAGCCATCTTATATCCCTTACCTCTCTAGACAAAGAGTTTATCAGTCTGCTCGTAATAGTAGCCCTCTGGTGTCGCTATGAGCGTAGGCGACGAGGCTACTCCAGCAGAGGTTGTCCAGATCGTTGGTAGGACAGGTGTCACGGGAGAGGTCATCCAAGTCAGGTGTAGGATACTTGAGGGCCCCGACAGGGGGAGGATAATAACGAGGAACGTCAAGGGACCTGTAAGAGTAGGAGACGTACTGATGCTTAGAGAGACAGAAAGAGAGGCCAGGAAGCTTACGCCTAGATAATGAGGATATGAGGGGAGAGTGGCTGTAAGCTCAGCTACTTGCCCTTAGCCTTCTTCTTAGGCTTCTCCTCCTCTTCAGCCGCTGGCTTGGCGCCCTTGACCTTCAGCTCGCTCACCTTAGCTATTATCTCGTCAACTAGCTCCTTGGCTTGGCCTACGTCTATTATGGCCACTGAAGCAGCTTTAACCTCTATTCCAGCCGCCTCACCGAGCTTCTCCTTGCTTGGCACGTACACGTACGGTATCTTCCTCTCCTCACAGAGCAGTGGCAAGTGCATGACTATCTCTGGTGGGTCAACATCCTCAGCTATCACCACGAGCTTGGCGAGCCCTCTCTCAACGGACTTCGTCGTCTCGTTAGTACCCTTCTTAACCTTCCCCGTCTCGCGCGCTAGTCTAACAGCCTCATAAGCTCTCTCCGCTAAGTCTGGTGGGACTTCAAACCTAACGTAACTCGGCTTAGACATCAACCTCACCTCCTTTTAATCATCGATTCATGGGTTGAGATATTCTTAGATATAGAGGTTATTTAAAAAGTTTAGCGTCAATAGCCCATGGCTACTCATGAGCGTAGTAGAACACGAGCTTCTCGCCTTTCTCCTCGTCCCCCTTCCTATCATCTAGTCTCGCAAATCCAAATCGAACGAGTTGGACTATGTCGCCCTTATTGAGTGAAGTTAGGGCTTCCTCTCCTTTACCTTTATCCTCCTCGGCGCTTGGCATTACAACTTCCACCTCCACGTTGCGCTTCGTGGGGACCCACTGTACTATAGGAGCTTTGAGCTTAGTGGCTTCCTCAACGCTCTCACCCCTATACACGGCCTTTACTAAGCTCTCTTCGACCTCCTTGACCTCTACGTTGAAGAGCGCCATCAACCGCACAAACCTCCTCCTAGCTAATAGCTCGAGATCTCTCCTCGAAACTAGAACCCTAGCCTCGCCACCAATGGCTTCAACGTGGATCCTCCTAACACCTCTCTCAGGGTGGTCTGGGTGTAGTGGCGGTGTAGCTATGTAGCTCTTGGGGACTCCCTCGACAACCATGGTTACAGGATCTGAGACGTAGAAGTACCTATTCGCCTGCGGGTCAAGCCTCTTCCTGTTAGCTGAGTATATGTTCTCCCAGCTCAGCGATGCTTCAGATGTCTTCACGCCCACGTGAAGCATGAGCTCCCTTAAGGTCTCAGGGAGAATCCCCCTCCTCCTAAGAGCCCTTATCGTGCCAAGCCTTGGGTCTTCCCACCCCTTGAACTCGCCTTTAGCTATGCCCCTCCTAATCAGGGATTTACTGAGTATTATGTTGGCGAGCTTCAACCTGCCGAAGTGTATAGTCTCGGGGAACCTCCACCCCATGTGCTCGTAGACGTACCTCTGCTTCAACGTGTTCGTTATGTGCTCTTTAGCCCTGAGGATGTGGCTTACGTTGAGCAGGTAGTCGTCTACGGCACAAGCGAAGTTGTAGGTGGGCCAAACCCTAAACCTGCTTCCAACTCTCGGATGAGGGTTCTCGTCTACATCTATAATTCTAAAGGCGACCCACTCTCTCACTGAGACATCTGGGTGGTTTAGGTCTGTCCTAACCCTGACAACGGCCTCCTTCTCCTCGTAGAGCCCAGAGAGCATGTCGTCGAACCTCTTGAGGTGCTCCTCCACTGGGAGTGCTCTGCATGGGCATGGTTTCCCCGAGTCCCTTAGAGCCTTAAAGCCCTCTTGGCTGCAGGTACAGACGTAAGCTCCTCCACGCTCTATGAGCTCTCTAGCCTTCTCGTAGTATATCTCGAGCCTATCGGACTGATACACAACTTCGTCAGCCTCTACTCCAAGCCACTTCATGTCCTCGATGATCCAATCGTAGGCCTCGGGCATGGGCCTCTTGGTCTTGGGATCTGTATCGTCAAACCTCAGGATGAACCTGCCCTTATACATCTTAGCGTACTCGTAGGACAGTATTAGGGGTCTAAGGCTTCCGAGGTGTAGAGGGGCATCTGGGTTAGGGGCGAACCTCGTAACGACTAGCTTATACATGTCGACGTTGGGCAGTGGAGGTAGTCTTTTCTCCTCGACTTCAACTCTCTTAGCTAGAGCCTCCAAATACTTCTCCTCGACCTCCCTCTTTATCTCCTCGAAGCTCTTCCTGTTGACCTCCTCAACCATGGAGGCAACTAGCTTAGCGAGCTCCTTAGCCCTAGGCCTCAAGTCTTGCCTCTCAGCCAAAACCTTACCCAGCACTGGCCCAGCGGCTGCCCTACCATTATGCTCGTAGGCGTTGATGTACGCGTACTTCCTTATGAGCTCAATGACCTCGCTCGGGAAGCTCAAGGGAAGCTCCTCCTCGCGTATGACTTCACATCGAAGCCTCTAGCCTCAAGCCACTGCTTAACCCTGCCAGTTATTACAACCTTCGCCCTCTTGAGCTCCTCAATGTTCCTAGAACCAGTCAGCAGCATAGCTCCTCTGAGCTGGTTCATCACTACGCTCACGTACTCCTTAAGCTCCTTAACCCCCCTACTTGCTGCTCGAAGAGCTGGGAGGGCAAATCCAGCGAGGTCAGCTCCTAGAGCTATGGCCTTAGCGCAGTCTAAGCCGCTTCTAACCCCGCCTGAGGCTATCACCTCTCTGTTGAATACACTTCGCACCTCAACTATGCTGACAGCAGTGGGTATACCCCATTCAGCAAATCCTCTCGCGACTTCAGCCCAAAGGGTCTCACCATTCCTCTCAGCCCTTAAGGCTTCGACTAGAGGCCAGCTAGTTCCACCTGCTCCAGCAACATCTATGGCGCTTACGCCAATATCAGCGAGGAGCTTGGCGTCTTCATATGAAATGCCGCAACCCGTCTCCTTAACCACTACGGGCACGCTAAGCTCGTGTATGAGCTTCTTAATGGCTTCAAGCACCCCCTTAAACTTGGTGTCACCGCCAACTTGAGAGAATTCATGTGCTGGATTGAGGTGCACGCTTATGGCATTTGCCTCTATCATGTCCACGGCCTTCTTGACGTCCTCCACCTTTAAGTCTGATACCAACTGGACAGCCCCGATGTTAGCCATGATGAAGGCGTCTGGAGCTACATCTCTCACAACCGTGAAGGTACCCTTTAAGCTTGTGTCGATTATGGCTGCCCTCTGGCTTCCAACAGCCATGGCTATGTTAAGCTCACCAGCGACTTTGGCTAAGACCTCATTTATCTCCTTAACCTTAGGGTGACCTCCAGTCATAGCTGAAATGAGGAGAGGTGCATCAAGCCTAAAACCTAGGAAATTCGTTTGAAGCTCTATGTCATCCAGCTCTACTTCCGGTATAGCTCTATGAACCAGCCACACATCCTCAAAGCCGCTAGTATTAACGCGCATCTCAACGTCTTCTTTACAGCATATCTCTATATGCTCTATTTTCCTGTCACTAACCTCCTTCAAAAACAGCTACCCCCTAATGATCGTCCCCACGGGTTTTGTACCCCTCAACGCTTCAAGCAGCCTATCCTCACACCACTTGACAAAATACACGTGGCTAACTCCTTTCGCATAAGCCCTCCAGCCCTCCTCGAGCTTCCTAAGCACACCACCCGTAACGTCATGTCGAGAGCTCTCCCCCGTAGACCTAACGAGCTTGAGCTTTAAAGACTCTATAGCACCTCTATCGAGCTGCTCGATGAGCTTAGCTTCGGGGCTAGTGGGGTCATCAGTATAAATGCCATCGACATCTATTACGTAGATTAAGGACTCAGCCTTTAGGTCTATCGCGAGCTGAGAGGCTATGACATCACCTGAAAGTATCGATATCCTCCTTTCGCCTAGGTCCAGCACCACGTCGCCATGAAGTACAGGTGTAAAATCGTTCTTTAAAGCTAACTCCACGATCCTGCCATAGTATTCCTTCAACTCCCCGTCGCGTGTTATAAATGAAGAGGCTGGCTCTATGGTGAAGGGCCTAGCGCCATACTCCATAAGCCTCTCAACAACAGCCCCATTTAAATTCCTCATAGCTTGCCTAGTCTCACAGACACCTCTATAGCTCTCATAGCCTTTAATGCCGTCCTTAAGCCCATACCTCTTAGCTACAGGGTGACCGAAAGACCCTCCTCCGTGAACCACTACGACTTTACCGCCATCCTCATTAATGAAGGCCGCCACTTGTCGACATAGATTATTGATAGCCTCCATCCTCAATGTACCATCTTTATCCTTATGGGTTATAGCTCCCCCACCGAACTTCACGACAGCTATCATCGCATTGGCCACCACGGCGTAGCCTCCTAGAGCTAGAGTGATATCCCACCACTATCAATTAAACTTAAGCCTCCTCCAAGCTAACGTCAAAACTCGAGTCGAAGAGCTCGCCAAGTTTATCGCGTCACTAGCTCTTGTGCAACGTTTGTCATTGCAGCTTAGGAATGTTGGCCTTTCCAGCTCACTCAAGCGTTACATCAACATCAGGGTTTTGAAGCCCATTTTCTTAGCTAGGCTTAAGCCCTCTTCTAGCGCTTCTCCCTCTACTCCGAATAGCAGTAGCCCTTTGAAGTCCTCGTCGAGCTTGCACGCACAGCCCTTAATACTGCCTAGCTTTTCGAGGGCTGAGAGCATGTTGGAGCGTGTATTCGAGATTGATGTTGCCAGCTTGCTGTAGGTCTCTATGAAGCGCTTAAACCTACTGAAATCACCGTCAAGTATAGATCTAGCCGTGGACACAACTAGCCTACCGAGCCCGTGTGTTATCACGTTAAAGGCCTCCTCCAAGTCTTCACCTGCCGTGAGCCTGAACCTTAAGGGGGCTTTGAAGCATAGGGCTATATGCCATGGGAATTCCGGCAAGATCTCTAAGATACCCTCTCCCTCCCTGTAGGCTAAGACACCTCTCTTTGAAGCTGCCCTCAAGGTCAGCTTTAACCTCTCCTCACTTATGTTGAGGGCTTTACTCATCTCCCTTAAAGGGTCACTAGACATCTTGCTCTTGGCTAAGAGGTCCAAGGCGACTATGAGGGGATCGAGTAGTGGAAGTGGCTTCTCAACTTCAACTTTAATGCGGCTTTCCTCCTCTCCAAGGAACTTGGTAATCTTGGACTTCGCGTAGGCGCTGAGCCACTCAAAGCCGTGTATGTCCACTCCAACACCGCTATTGACCTCAACCTTCACCTTGTGAGCTCCAGTTAAGATTGATAGAGCTGGTTGGTTTAGGTGAACTATGGACTGCCCTATGATGCTTATGGGAGCAGCTCGCTTAACAGTTAAGCCCCTCATTGCCCTCTTTCAACCTTAACAGAGCCGTAGCCCACAACTGAAAACTTATCTCTTGTTACATCTCCTGACGTGGCGTACTTCAGGATTGTCGCTTTCTCAGCTCCAAGCTCCTTGGCGGCGTATAGCATGGTTGCCACGGGACCTGGTCCACACATGGATACAGGGATTGAGTCGACCAGCTTGAGCATGAGGTCTGGGTCTAAGCTCTCAATGGCCTTGAGCACTTTCAAATCCTTGCTCAAAGCTGCGTCGTGAGGCTCATAGTGCGTGAAGTCTGTTGACGCTATTATGACTGCGTTCAGCCCCTTCAAGGCTCTTGCTATAGCTGAGCCCACGCTTATACATGTGTCTCTTATCTGAAGCATCATGCATATGGGCACGAACCTGAAGTCTGACCCGAATACGTACTGGAGGAATGGCAGCTGAACCTCTATGGAGTGCTCGTGTTCGTGCGCCAGCTCGTCAACGGATATGACGTCGCTATTTTTCACTATCCTCTTAGCCAGATCACTATCGATCTCGACATCGCCTAGAGGAGTCCTCCAAACCCCTCTATCAACTATTGAGACGCCGGAGCCCAAACCCGTGTGGTTAGGTCCTAGTATAACCACCACGTCCGGCTTTCCGTCTCGTGCAAGCGCACTATAGGAGTGAGCGGCTACTGGACCTGAATACACGTAACCAGCGTGTGGCGAGACGAGTCCTATAATCCTCCTTGGACCCTTCTCTACGGTGGGGATGGCTCCGGGTCCAAGCTCATGCTTAAAACACCACTCAATTCTCTTCCTCAGCGACTCAGGGTCGCGCTCATAGAAGAGCCCAGCTACAGCTGGATACCTAACTCTACTTCTGCTCAACCTCGAACACCTAACTAAGATAATCAGGCCGCCTTGCCCTTTAACTTTCCTCTGCGGGTATTTCAGGTGTCAATCGAGGCTCGAACTCTGAGACTGGCACTGAAAGCTCTCCGTCTGGCGGTATGACCCCTCTCTCCCTCAAGACCTGCCTCGTCAGGAGCCAGTAGACCAGTGCCAGGGACTTCCTGCCCTTGTTGTTTACGGGTATTATTAGGTCTACGAAGGAGGCGTCGTTATCAGTGTCGCATAAAGCTATTATTGGAACGCCTATCTCAGCGGCCTCTGTTATCGCTTGCTCGTCAGCTCTAGAGTCCGTCACTAGCAGTAGCTCTGGCTCCATGTAGAATGGGAGCTTGGGGTTCGTGAATGTACCAGGTATGAAGCGCCCCGATATGGCTACCGCGCCCGTTAAGCTTGCGAACTTCTCTATGCACCTAAACCCGTACTGCCTTGACGATACGACGACCACCTTAGGAGGGTCGTACCTAGCTATCATCTTAGCGGCTATCCTGATCCTCTCATCGGTCTTGGCTAGGTCTATGACGCACAGCCCGTCAGGCCTTATCTTATATATGAAGGGCTTTAAGGCGACTGTCTTTATACGAGTACCTAGGTGAACTCCAGCTTTGAGGTAGTCGTCTCTCGGTATGAGCAGCTCCTTCTGCTGAGTAGCCACGCTTAACACCTCAGCGCTTCAGTTGGGAGGGAAGTCCAGCCATGCTTTTAACGTTTTCTAATGCCTCCTCAATCCTCACAAGCTCATTGTGCTTCAGAACCCTCTCTCCACCCAAGACTCCCGTCTTAATTATGGGGCACTTAAATCCCACGGCTAAGTGGCTTATGAAGTTGTCCTCAGTCTCGCCCGACCTATGAGACATGACTGGCGTGAGCCCGCCAACCTTAGAGGTTTTAATGGCTCTGTAGGCGTCTGTTAGCGTGCCGACTTGGTTAGGCTTTATGATTATGGCGTTGGCGGACTTAAGCGATAGCCCCATCTCAATCCTCGACGTGTTCGTCGTGAAGAGGTCGTCGCCGCATATGAGAGCCTTATCGCCAACCGATTTTACTAAGTAGCTGAAGCCCTCGAAGTCCTCCTCGTGGAGAGGGTCCTCGACGTACCTCAAGTCGTACTTCTCTACGAGCTCGATTATGTAGTTTATCTGCTCTTCCCTACTTCTAATCTTCCCCTCTCTGCGTAGGATGTAGGCCTTCTTCTCGGGTGACCACAAGCTTGAAGCCGCTACGTCAACACCTACGACTATCCTGCACCCTGTATCGTCCTGCACTTTCGCACAGGCCTTAGTTAGAGCCTCTAACGCCTCTTCATCAGATATATTAGCGGCCCAAGCCCCCTCATCCCCCCTGCCACCGGCAAAGGACTTGTCGTAGATGTTTAGGGTCTTACCCACTTCCTTGTGCACCTTAAAGCAAGCCTCAATGGCCTCAGAGTAGCTCTTAGCTCCAACAGGGATTATGAGGAACTCTTGGATGTTAGGGGCCCTTTCACTAGCATGCTTACCTCCCCCAACAACGTTTCCTAGTGGGTAGGGCAGCTCAGTCGCAAACGCTCCTCCTATGTACTGGAAGAATGGCATGTCAAATGAGGAGGCCGCGGCCTTAGCTGTAGCGATAGATACGGCTAGTGTAGCTGCGCCGCCTATTCTTGAGAAGTTTGACGTGCCGTCGATCTCGTGTAGAACCCCATCCACAGCCTCTTGGTCAGCAGCGTCCATGCCAACTATCCTCTGGGCGACTACTTCATTCACCATTTTAACAGCCTCAGCCACTCCACCCTTAGGGAAGGGGGTTACCTCGTGAGTTCCAGTGCTAGCGCCAGCTGGTGCAGATGCCCTGCCGAAGCCTCCTACCGTGAAGACCTCGACCTCAATAGTCGGATTGCCTCGGCTGTCATAGACCTTTCTGGCGTACACATCCTCTATGGTGGTCTCAGCCAAAGGATCACCTCACAGCTAAGCTGATATCCTCTTAAACTTGAGGAGCTCATCTATGAGCTCCACATGGCTTATCAACATGCGCCTACAACAATACCTCTTCACGTTGAGCTCGTCGAGGACCTTCTTGGGGTCCTCGCCCATCTCAACCCTCTTCCTAAACTCCTCGTAGAGGTGGCCTATGGGCTTCCCACACGTGAAGCACCTTATGGGTATTATGACCACGAGCCCTCCACCACCTCTACCTATAGCTCTTCTGCCTCTTAGCTCTAGCAGACCTGCCTCGAGGCTTCTTAGGCTCAGCCTCTCTGGGATCTCCAGCTAACATGTGCCTGTCGTAGCTCACAAGTATCTGCTTGACTTCGGGCTTGTCCTTGAAGAATTCGACGAGCCCCCTCGCTATGGCTATTCTCGAGGCCACGGCCTGCCCCATGAACCCCCCTCCCTTGACGTTGACCTCTATATCGACGATCTTGCTGAGATCGCCTACCAGCAACAGGGGCTCCATCATCTTCCACCTGGCGGCTTCAGGCTCCAGTACCTCGAGGGGCTTGCCGTTTATGAACACCCTGCCCTTACCAGGCTTTATGACGGCCCTGGCTATAGCCGTCTTCCTCTTGCCGCTCGTCAGTACTATCCTCCCAGCCAAGCTCATCCTTTCCACCCAACCTCCTTAGCTAGCTCGCCAACAGTTATGAACTTCCTAGCGAGCCTAGACGAGTCTGCTTGGGGGAACTTGATCTTGGGCTTCTCAGCGTACTCCTCAGGGATGCCCACGTACACCCTCAAGTTCTTCAAGGCCCTCCTACCCTTCCACTGCTTGTAGGGCAGCATGCCCCTTATAACCCTCTTGACTATGAGGTCCGGCCTCTTAACCTTCTTGTGACCCTTCTCAGCCCTCTTCCAAGTCTTCTTTGTCAACACGTACTCCTTGTACTCCCTTATTATGGAGTGCTTGTTGCCCGAGATAACGGCTTTCTCAGCGTTGACTATGACCACTCTCTCCCCCATGAGGAGCCTCTTAGCCACTATACTTGCCATCCTGCCCAGTATCTGGCTCTCAGCATCGACTACCGTCACAGTTTGGCTACTCACCTCACATCACCCTATGATCTTCACATTGCTTCC
>QMSN01000029.1 GCA_003650865.1 Thermoprotei archaeon | reverse complement strand
CTACGACGCCAAGGTCGGGGAGGTGGATCAGCCGCTGCTGAAGGTCATGGACGTAAGGATAGCTAGGAACTACTACGGGAGGCAGAGAGAGTCATTTGAAGTAGACCTGCACATACCAGTCTTAGGCGAGAAGCCTTTTAGAGGGATCTTCATAAGAGCTCCAGCCATAGAGTCTGTTGGCAGTGGAGTTGAGGTCTTAGCGACTTACGAGGGGCTGCCAGTGCTAGTCAAGCAGGGCTTAATGTTAGCGGCTACGTTCCACCCCGAATTAACTGGTGATACTAGGATCCACGAGTACTTCCTATCCCTAGCTAAGAAGAGCTAACCCTCCTCGAGCTTAGTTCCCTCAACCGTAAATGCTGGAGCACATATGCACCATATGACTAGCTCAGCGTCTCCAATGTTCTCTATGAAGTGGCGGTGCCCCTTAGGTATCAGTATGAAGTCGCCTGGGCCAACAATCCTGCTGTCGTTCTCCACGTGCATGACTCCCTCACCTTTCTCTATGTAGTAGACCTCTGTGAAGTCATGTCTATGCCTCAGCGTCTTACCTCCCACCTCAACTCTAGCTATGGCTACACTAAGGTCTTTAACGCCTAAGCTCTTAGCCCCAATAACCTCGACCACTTCAGAGCCATCAACCGACCTGAAGGATTTAAGGTTCTCAACCCTAACAACGATCACGCCAAGCCCTCCCACTAAATAGTTGAATGACCCGGAGATTTTAAGGGTTGGTGGAACGGGGCAGCTTTAAATCCTCGTTTAAACTCTCGAGTTTAAGCATATTTAGAGCTAGAAGCTACAATTCATGAAAGTAACCGACAGATAACCTCCTGAGCAAGCTGTAATGGTCAGAATAGTGATGTGAGACGATTAACTTACGTTCGTTCTTCATGCTGGTCAGATACTCTACGTAAGCGGCTTAATGTCTGAAAAGAGCCAGATTTTCGGCTTAGTCCGTTTTAGGGTGGTGGACCGGGCGGGACTTGAACCCGCGCCCTCCCGCTTGCAAAGCGGGCGATCTACCAGTCTGATCTACCGGCCCATGTGGAGGCCGAGGGCGGGACTTGAACCCGCGATCTCCGGCTCCATACCCCCACTAGGCGGGTGAGCCTAGTGGTACAGGCCGGCGCGTTAGGCCAATCTACGCTACCTCGGCCACGCCTAATCGCAGAACACTTGGCTTTACACTTAAAGATTTCTCATAATTGCTTTGGCCCATACAAGTTAAGCTTAAACTCAAGGGCTCTCATGACTACTGAAGCCGCCACAAACCCCTCTAGCACCTCTTCATATATGGATACTGCCTCGTCGACTTCCTTTAAGACCTCCTCGCTGAAGTCTCCGTGGGGGAATGCACCTACTAAAACCATGCTTCTGCGTTGTAGCAGCAAGTCAGCTAGCTCGAGGGGGTTCATGCGCTTCCCTCTCTCACTTAGTAGCACCTTGAGATCCGGCTTGAAGTCCTCAACTACCTCCCTTAACCCTCGACCAAAGACCTCTATTAGTGGCTCGCCTTGAGGAGGCACTCTGCTAAAGGCTAGGAGCTGCTCCATGAGCCCTACGAACCTGTTATAGTTCTTCGGCACCCTAACGTCACCCCTAACCCTTATGGCTAATCCGCCTATGGTGTATATGTAGGGCTGAACGTAGCCCTCCTTACATAGAGGTGACTCGAGCACTTCGAGTAGGCATAGGTGAACTATGTCCGGTCTACCCCTCTTCTCTTGGTTCGGCAGCTTCTTCATCGCGTGGTAGTGGAGGGACTTGTCTAGGAGCATGCTTAGAGGCCTCTTACCCCTCCTCTTAGCGGTCTTCTCAATAGCAGGGTGCTTAGCGACCTCTCTAGGGACTAGCTCAAGTGAGGCGTCGGCTAACACTACTGCTAGCTTAAACCCAGATCTCATGGAGACCACTGTCGGCTGCAGCCTAAGTTTATCTAGCTGCTTCACCTTAAAATGCTGAGGCAAGCATGCCTTGTAGAGAGCAGAGGAGGGAGATAAGGAGGATAGCTCTCGAGAGGATTAAGAGGCTCTTCGAGATGGCTGACGCCATGTTCAACGTCGATCCCAGCCTATCTCACAGGTACGTTGAGCTCGCCAGGAAGATATCGATGAGGTGTAGGGTTAGGATACCAAGGGACTTGAGGAGGCGCTTCTGCCATCGATGCTACAAGTTCCTTAGGCCAGGAGTCAACTGTAGAGTTAGGTTAGCTAAGAGGAGGGAGCCCCACGTGGCCATCACCTGCTTGGAGTGCGGGAATGTTATGAGGCTCAACTTGAGGGGGTTGAAGGGTGCCTAGGGGTTTAAGGAGGGAGCTCAAGAGGAGGATGGAGGGTAGGGCTGACGTAAACGTAGGCAAGCAAGGCCTCACTCAGTCAGTGCTGGATGAGATTAGTAGGAGGCTCGACGAGCAGGAGGTCGTTAAGGTTAGGGTTTTGAAGTCCGCGCTAGCGGCTGAAGGCTTGGAGGATAGGAAGGAGTTTATGGAGAGGCTGGCTGAGAGGCTTCAAGTGGACGCCATGGAGGTTAGGGGCTACACCGCCGTGCTCTATAGGAGGAGGAAGAGGAGAATACTTTAATAAGCCTGTTTTCCTATCCATATCGCTCAACGTCACAGAGTTGATTGGTATGTCGGAGGTTCAGAAGGTACCCCCATCAATGCTGATAGAGGAGTTGGCGAAGTACTTGAGGGAGAACTACTCAAACGTGATTAAGCCACCTGCTTGGGCCAGCTTCGTTAAGACTGGCCCGGGTAGGGAGAGACCTCCAGCTAGGAAGGACTGGTGGTACGTGAGGTGCGCAGCTATACTGAGGAAGCTCTACCTCTACGGGCCTGTCGGCGTGGGGAGCTTGAGGACGGCTTTTGGCAATAGGCAGAGGTCCGGCGTTAGGGGTAGAGAGCACTTTAGGAGGGCTGGAGGAGCCATAATAAGGAAGGCCCTACAGCAGCTCGAGGAGGCTCAGCTAGTCGAGAAGCAGAGTAAGGGGCGAGTTTTAACTCCAAGGGGCAAGTCTCTATTAGATAGGCTGGCCCACAAAATCTTTAGGGAGCTTCAAAAACATATGCCTGAGCTTAAGAAGTACCTCTAGGTGGTCGGGGTGGCCGAAGTACCCGATGAGGAGCTTGAAGCCATTAAGCAGAGGAAGCTGGCTGAGCTCCAGAAGAGGATGGCTTTAGCTGAAGAGCAGGAGAGGCTTAGGAGGGAGTACGAGGCTAGGAGGCAGGCCACCCTAAGGGCCATATTGACCCCTGAAGCTAGGCTTAGGCTTGCCAACATAAGGATGGTTAAGCCCGAGTTCGCCGAGCAACTTGAAGATCAACTCATTCAGCTAGCTCAATCCGGTAGGGTTCCAGTCCCCATAACTGATGAGACCTTGAAGAGAATACTGGCGATGCTTCAGCCATCTCGTAGGGAGATTAGGATTAGGAGGGTCTAGGCTTGGCTAGGTATAAGCATGTGGCTAGGAAGAGGAGGCTAGCTAAAGCCTGTAAGCAGAACAGCGCTGTACCCGTGTGGGTGGTGGTCAAGACCATGAGGCGCTTCAGAGCTCACCCCAAGCTAAGGCATTGGAGGAGGGTTAAGCTGAAGCTGTAGGTGGAGGCTCATGTCCAGCCGCGAATTAGAGGAGCCTGAAGCCCCTGAGGAGATTGTCGAGGAGGTTAAGAGTGAGGAAGCTAAGGAAGAGGTTAAGAAGGAGAAGAAAGAGAAGAAAAAGAAGAGGGAAGAGGAGGTAGAGGAGGCTAAGCCGCTTAGGAAGGAGGAAGAGGAGGGAGAGCTTGAGCTCGAGCGCTTCTACACGATACCTCTCAAGATCGCTCTGAGAGTGCCTAGGTGGAGGAGGGCTGCTAGAGCTATTAGGTTTATGAGGAGCTTCATAGCTAGGCACATGAAGGCCGATGTGGTCAAGCTAGACCCCTTGGTCTCAGAGTACATATGGAGTAGAGGAGCTAAGAAGCCTCCTAGAAGGGTTAAGGTTAAAGCCTCGAAGTACAGGGTTGGAGAAGAGACCGTGGTGTGGGTAGACCTCATACAAGGCGAGGGATAGAGTTTTTGCCGATAGAGCTTACCTCGTTATATGGGAGTGAGTACATAGGTGCTTTCTGCCTAGCCACTGACAGGTATGCGCTTATACCTCGAGACGCTAACGAGAAGTTTCAGAGAATTCTCGAGGAGAACTTAAGGGTTCCAGCTTACAGGGTGAACGTGGGGACCTCGCCCATCATAGGCATACTAGCCGCTGGCAATTCACACGGTCTCCTGCTACCCTTCTTCACCCTCCCAGAGGAGCTTGAGCAGCTCAAGAGGGATTTAGGCGTTGAGGTGGCTGTGCTCCAGTCCATAAAGACGGCCCTGGGCAACATGATCTTGGCGAACGACAAGGCGGCCATAGTCCACAACGACTTCACGAGGGATGAGGTCAAGGTGATAGAGGACGTGCTGGACGTCGAGGTCGTTAAGGGTAGCCTAGGAGGCATATCGCTTGTGGGCTCTGTAGCCGTTACGAACAATAGGGGGGCTCTTCTGCACCCACTGACCTCCGACGAGGAGGTTGAGTGGGTTTCTCAAGTGCTTAAGGTTAGGGCTGACGTGGGGACGGTCATGATGGGCTCCCACTTCCTGAGAGTCGCAATGGTTTTAAACTCCAACGGTGCACTTATAGCACCCACAACGACTGGGCCTGAGCTCGCTAGGATAGAGCAGGTTTTGTTCTTGAGCTAGGTGGTCGATATGAGCGTCAAGACGTTTAGAGTGACTGGGAGGATGAAGATAAGGAATAGGTGGGAGCGCTTCTCCATTGACGTGAGGGCTGTAAAGGTTGAGGACGCCATAGAGAAGGTGTACTCAAACCTTGGCGGTAGGCATAAGCTTAAAAGGTTTGACGTGAAGATTGACGAGGTAAAGGAGATGGTTGAAGTTGGCGAGTCAAGCTGATAGGCCTAGAATTGCACGTGAGGACGTGACTAAGCTTGTAGCTGAGTGGCAGTACCTCCAGAGCCTAGCTGAGGTCTTGAAGCAGAGGATCGACATAGCTACCGCCGCCATAAGCGAAATCGAGAACACAATTCAAGCTCTCGAGGAGCTGGGCAAGGCGGCTGACGAGGTCGAAGCCCTCATCATGCTGGGCAGTAGCGCCTACGCTAGGGGGAAGATAACCGACACGAAGAAGATCCTCGTGAACATAGGTTCGAACATAGTCGTCGAGAAGACTGTTGATGAAGCCAAGAAGTACTTTGAGTCTAGGGCCGACGACTTGAGGAGAGTCATAGCTGAGACGCAGCAGCAACTGGCAAGCGTGTCGGCTAGGCTTGCTAAGCTTGAGCCTGAGCTTAGGAAGGTGGCTGAGGCTCAAGCATCCTCAGGGGGTTGACCTGCTGTTTGTTCGAGTCGCTTAAGAACAAGCTTAAGGCCTTCATAAGGGAGATATCGACTAAGGAGCTGGATGAGAAGAGCCTCTCGTCTAGCGCTGAGAAGCTTAAGTTCCTGCTTGTCGAGAACGACGTAGCTCTGCCAGTCGCTGAGAAGCTTGTTCAAGACCTCATAAGCTCTTTGAAGGGCTTGAGGATAAGCAGGGGTGAGGACGTCTACAAGTTTACTGTTAAGTCCCTTCGAGAATCCCTCATGAAGATGTTAAGCTCAGCTCCAACGATAGACCTAGTCGAGGAGGCTAGGAAGAGGAAGGGTGAGGGCAAGGTCTTCGTGTTGATGTTCGTAGGCCCCAATGGGCACGGCAAGACCCTCACAGTGGCTAAAGTGGCCAACATGCTCCTGAAGAACGGGCTGTCAGTGGTCTTCGCGTGCAGCGACACCTTTAGAGCTGGAGCAGAGGAGCAGCTTGAGGTTCACGCTTCGAGGCTGGGCGTCAAGGCCATCAAGCACAGGTATGGAGCTGATCCAGCCGCCGTGGCCTACGATGCCGTGGCTCACGCGAAGTCTAGAGGCATAAGCACTGTGCTCATAGACACAGCTGGTAGGCTTCAGACGGACAAGGGGTTGATGGACGAGCTCAGGAAGATAGCGAGGGTCACCAAGCCAGACTTGAAGATACTCGTCGTCGACGCGCTGACCGGCAACGACGCCTACGACATGGCCTTGAGGTTTAACGAGGCTGTGAGCATAGATGGAGCCATACTGACGAAGGTTGACGCAGACGTTAAGGGTGGAGCAGCCATATCAATAACAGCTGTCACCGGGAAGCCAGTGCTCTACTTGGGTGTTGGCCAGGGGTACGACGACCTCCAGCCGTTCGACCCCAAGTGGCTTGTAGACAAGATCCTCCCGCTAGATTAACTTAGAAACCTGTTTCTAAGACCCACACCTCTACACCTTATCACCGTGGGCTTGCCCTCCTCAACCTTGAACTTCACCTCTGGCAGCAGCATCTTGCTGAGCTCTATGCACGTAAGCGTGTGCATGGTTAGCTTTGACGTCTTAATTGTGGATTCCCCGCTTGCGAGAGCCATGTAAACTATGAGTTGGTCTGACGCGTGGCTGTCAACAGTAGCTTCACTCCTCAACTCCTCAATAAGCTTCTGAGCAGCTTCTTCACCAACTCTCTCAGCTGGCTTGCCCTTCTCCCCAAGGCTATCAGACCCAAGGATTGCTCCAGTGGTAGTCTCAGCCCAAAGCACTATGCCACATCCAGGGTTTAAGGCGCACTTGGGATGTCCAGGCTGCAGGACTTCAAGCTTAATGTCGACGTCGAGCCCCTCGCTCTTGAGAAGCTTAGAGGCGCTGTCAGCCATTCTCCTAGCTATATGCTCAGGGAGCCTTGAGCTGTAGGATATGCCCCTGACCACCTTGACCTCGCCGCGCTCGCTAAGCCTTAGGGGTGACAGCTGGACCACTGGTTTCATGGATGCCCTAACTATACCTCCACCTCTCGGGTAGAAGCCTCTTCTCAACACGCTCATCTCAAATGAGAAGCCCATCTTGGCCACTATGGGCCTTAACACGTTGCCTATGTAGTCAACTGGAGGCGCCAGCGGGTTGTCGGTGCCACCCACGACCTCTACGTTCACCTTGGATGGAGCAAAGGCTGCTGTAGGCAAGAGGCTCTGGAGGACCAGCGTCGTCGACCCAGCTGTCCCGACGTCAAACTTGAAGGAGCCGCTGCTCACGGTTCTAGGCGTGAAGTACAGCTCGCGAGACCTCAACGCCAACCCCTTGACCTCAGCCTTGACGAGGGTGGCGACAGCCCTAATAGCCGTCATGTGCTGAGCCTTGAGGCCTGGATCCCTCCTCTTAGCCCTTATGTTGTAGACTCTAACTGGGACTCCAGTTACAGCTGACAGGGCTATGGACATCCTCAGTATCTGACCTCCACCCTCGAGCATGCTCCCATCGATCTCAACAATTCTCATTGCTTCACCTCCTTGAGGAGCTCCTCAACTATCTCCTTCACCCCAACGCAGTTAAGCGTGCTACACATGTACACCCTCTCCCCTTTAAGCAGCTCCATAGCCCTCTCGACGTGACCCTTCGAGGCTATGTCCATTTTGGTCAGTGCTACAGCCATGGGCCTACCCTTGAAGAGCTCCTTGACCCCTCTAAGCACATCCACTTGATACTTAAGTGGATAACCACATGTCTCCGTTGGATCTACCAAGAACACCACGGGGCCCTCTAGATGCTTTAGGGCTGCTATCGCTTGAAGCTCTATCTTGTTCCTCTCCTCGAGAGGTCTGTCGAGCAGACCAGGTGTATCTACGACTTGAGCTAGGATTCCTCTTTCAGCCACTACGTGGCCTACACTCACGCTCTTAGTCGTGAAGGGGTACTCAGCCACCTCGGGTTTAGCTGTCGACACACACCTAACGAAGGAGGACTTCCCCACGTTTGGAGCGCCGCTCACGATTATTATGGGTATGGAGAAGTCAAATGAGGGAAGCCTTCTGAGCCTCCTAATTTCCGAGAGGACCTTTAAGTCCCCATCAAGCTCCCTTATTATCGAGGCGACTCTCCCATAGTACTCCCTCCTGACCCTCGATGCTTCTCTTGCACTGCTTGAAGCTCTGAGCTTAGCCACGTACTCCTTAGCCAGCCCCTCAACCATTGAGGCAGCCCTAGATATTCTGGCAAGTGCTATCCTGAACTTGTCGACATCCATCATTACGTAGAAGAGCTCCCTATAGAATGGGTGGAGCTTGTCGACTGGAGGTATCCTCCTCTTAATTGCTCTAAGCCTGCTCGACAATATCGCGCTCACAGTCCTAATTCTCCTGATCTCCTTGAGCCTAGCGACTAGCAGCCTCTCCTTTCGAGCTGGTAGCTTAACAGCTGACTTAGAGGCTCTTCTAAAGGCTAGATCTATGAGCTCACCTGGCGTTGGGACATCTGGAACTCTGCTGAACGGCTGCTCTACGCTCATACTACTCTAATGCTATTAAGCCTCGGCCACTATTAAGCAATCGTCAATCCGAAAAGGTTTAATCGCACCTTACCATACTACACTCCGGTGTTCTTCAATGCATGAGCTTGCTCCTAGAAGCTCTCCACTGAGCGCCTATTGGGGGCTTGGCGCCACAACCGTTGGTTTAAAGGCGGTTGGAGGAGTGGTATTAGCGTCGGAGAAGAGGGTTAGCTACGGCTTCACTGTGACGAGTAAGTCTGCTAAGAAGGTTTTCACGATAACAGACTACTTGGGGATAGCGTGTGCCGGCTTAATAGGCGACATGCAGGCCATAGCGAGGAGCCTGAGGGCTGAGGTTAGGCTCTACGAGCTCGACGCTAATAGGAGGATGCCCATCAAGGCTGCAGCCAAGCTCTTAGCCAACATACTGTTTGGGCAGAGGTACATGCCCCTCATAAGCGAGACCCTAGTGGGAGGGCTCGACGAGACTGGCCCGCACCTCTACGTCCTAGATACCATAGGCTCTCTCATAGAGGACGACTACGCCTCTCTGGGCAGCGGCTCAACCATAGCGATAGGCGTTATAGAGTCGAACTACAAGAAGGACTTGAGCCTCGAGGATGCTAAGAGCCTAGCCGTCAAGGCTGTTAGAGCAGCCATTGAGAGAGATGCTCTAAGCGGCGATGGGATAGACGTCTTAGCCATAAGCGATAGGGGCGTCGAGGAGGCTTTCTACCCAGTCAAGTAGCTAAGGCTTAACCTTGACTGGGCTTCCAATTCTAGAGAGTAGTGCAACTCGAGAGCTTAAGCTGTCAGCTACAAGCTTGTAGCCAATTGCCTCACCAAGCTTCTCAGCGAACTCCACTATGCGCTTGTGCCTAGGCATGTTCTCGAGCTTAAGCCTAAACCTCGAGAAGCCGAGGTACATGTAGCCCTTGACCTCCACATACCAAGGCTCCCCCAACGATATCAGCTTAGCGAAGCCGTCGACGTCGTGGTCGTTCACTCCTTGAATGAGGGTTATCCTCACAACGGTGGGGCACTTGAAGTGCTTAAGCAAGCTCAAGCTCTCCAAGAGCCTACTCCACCCATCCGGCAGGCTACTCCTAGATAAAGCCTTGAACTCCTCCTCTGACGAGGAGTTCACCGAGAGGTAGAGCTGTGAGGGTTGTCCTCCATCTAGGAGCTTGAGGAGCCTCTGGGGGTACATGCCGTTTGTCACGAGGAAAGTTGTGAAGCCCTTGCTCCTACAGAGCTTTATGAAGTCGCCCAGCTTGGGGTACAGCGTGGGCTCGCCAGCTAGGCTTATGGCGAAGTGCTTGGGGTGCAACGCCTCTATGTACCTCTCCCTTATCACCTTCGGATTGGACTTGTAG
>QMSN01000028.1 GCA_003650865.1 Thermoprotei archaeon | reverse complement strand
GCAGTTAACTGTAGTAGCTTGGCTTAACTCGCGAAGCTCTAGAGGTTTTTAACTTACCTCAACTCTATCTTGAGTGGGTGCACCCTCCTTGAGCTACGAGCTCGTCGAGAAGCACTACTCCAATAGCTTGGTCAAACAGGAGATAGCTGGCTACAGTAGGGGTAGGTGGGTTGCCCTTGAGGGTGGATCCCTAGGTAGCAGGGTCTTCCTCAGGTACTTTAGGGATGGCAGGCCCCTGAAGGTTGAAGGGGAGGGGGATGTAGAGGGGCTCTGGAGGTACTCCAAGGGGGTTAAGCCTAGAACCATATACGGCTCCATCAACGTCTATGGCAGGCTCACTAGTAGGCTTGACCTAGACGACTCGAGCAATATCCTCTACACGTCCCCCATATGGGACATAGATGGTGAGCTTGAGAAGTGGAGAGACATAATTGAGGTTGCTAGGATAATAGTTGATGAGCTCGAGAAGCTCGGGATAGTTAAGTCCGTCTTCTTGAAGTGGAGTGGTGAAGGAGCTCACGTCCACGTCCATGAGAGGTGCTTCTCAAGCGAAGTACTTTCCAAGCACAACCCCCTAGATGTGGCCTACTCGCTTGTCGAGTACGTGCTTGAGAGGTGTAAGAGCAAGATACTTGAGGTTGCATCTAGGTCTGAGGTCGTTAAGGTTGAGAACGAAATCGACTTGAAGAGGGTGTTCACAGCCCCCCTATCTCTGCATAGGAGGAGGGACTTGTGCTGTGTGTGCTTTAAGCCAGAGGTCATAGACAGCTTTGAGGTCGAGTGGGCTAATCCTCTGAGCTTTAAGCACGACGTGAACTGGAGGGCTTACGTTGAGGGTGAGGGCGATGAGGCAGCTCTCAAGGCGCTGAAGGAGGTTGGGGGGTACAAGGGGTGGCCGGGAGTCGTCGATGTCAAGCCGAGGATTGTTGTAGCCGCTCCTAAGCAACCTCAGCCAAAGCAACCCGGTAAGCTGGGCAGATTCCAAGTAATGGCTCTGCTCCAAGCAGCGAGGTACTACGTGCTCACAGGAGACTTGGAGAAGGCCAAGTCCTTCGGCCTCAATAGAGCCATATTCTACGCTTGGGCTAAGAGGCACGCTAAGGACATAGCTCTAAGGAGGCTCTCAAAGCTCGGCAAGCCCATGGGTAAGGCTGAGCGCGAGGAGAGGCGTGAAGAGGAGAAGAGGGCTGTAGAGATTGGAGGGGAGATGGCGTTTCTATCTGAGAACGGCTGGTTCATGATTGGAGATCAGGAGCAGAGACCTGAGGACTACGATAGGCAAGTGGCTCAGCACATAGAAAGCACGGTGCCCTACGAAGAGGCTTGGAAAGCTGCCGTCGAGTACGTGAAGAGCTTTAGGAGAGAAGCCCTCGAGGACCAGCAGAAGTTCTTTAAGCAGGTCTACGAGCCCGTCAGGGATAGGTTCATCGAGGAGGTGTTGATGAAGCCTGAGAGGAGGAAGCCTAAGCCTGAAGGGTTGTTTAAGTGGCTCGGCGGATGAGCGCCGTGACGATCGTGAAGTACGAGTTTAAGAGCAAGCCCGTGGTAGTCCTCGACTCATCCTCTTCAAGCGAAATACTCGAGAAGCTTAGGCAAGCAACTAGGTTTGAGGTCACCGTGAACCTGGGGTTGAGGAGGAGCATTGTGGAGCTTAGGGGTAGTGAGGTGGTAATTGACGGCTCCTACCACGTAGAGCTCGAGGATCTAGAGAATATAGCAGGTGACCCTGAGGATCTGTATGCAGTACAAGGGTTTGAGCTTAAGAAGCTGGTGATAGCGTCGAGCCACTTCTACAGGTTAAGGCGAGTTGCACCGAATGCCGCTCCCACCCTCGAGATCGACGGGATACACATGCATAGAGTTGAGGGCGTAACCCCTTGGATAGACGCTAAGACTAAGGTCTCTCTAGCTAGGGTTGGCAGGGGAGACTTCGTGCTTGACACCTGTATGGGTCTAGGCTACACAGCCATACATTCATCGATTAGAGGGGCTAAGGTGCTGACTGTTGAGGTTGACCCCAACGTCGTCGAGATGGCGAGCTACAACCCGTGGAGTCGAGGACTTGAGGATCCCCGTGTAGAGACAGTCATGGGGGATATATGCGACGTCGTCAAGGAGCTGGGGTCGGAGCACTTCACGAAGGTGATACACGACCCACCAAGGTTCTCAGCTAGAACAGGGTCTCTGTACGGTAGAGAGCTATACCAAGAGCTCTACAGGGTTTTGCGGCCTCGAGGCGTGCTATTCCACTACGTGGGGTCACCGGGTAGGATCAGAGGTCTAGACTTGGCGAAGGGTGTGGCTAAGAGACTCGTGGAGGTTGGCTTCGACGTAAAGATGCTTAGAAGAGCTGAAGCCGTACTCGCGATTAAGCCTCCATGAGGGGCTTGGGCGTCACGCTCTAGTTTAAGAGGCTCTTCCCGGTAGTTACGCTTAGAGCTTCGGGTGTAGCTGATGGTCCTAATGATAGAGGTTTGCAAGCTATGTGAAGAGCTCGCCTCAATGAGCTCTAGGAGCTCCATGGTTGCGCTGGTCTCTAGGTTCATTAGGGGGCTTGAGGGACGTGACGTCGAGATAGCAGTTAGGTTCATCGTGGGGGAGCTCTTCCCACCTTGGGAGCCGGAGATAGGGCTAGGGGTCATGGGCGTCGTGGACTCGGTCATCAAGGTATTCTCGTCCTCTAGGCCTGAGTTCTTCAAGGAGTTTAAGGCTACAGGCGACGTCGGGCTAGCCGCGATGAGGATAGCCGAGAGGGCTAAGGGCAGGCATATGGGGCTCCTAGACCAGAGGGACTTAACTATTGAGGAGGTCTACGACGCCTTTAAATCCATAGCCGAGGCCTCGGGGGAGGGGTCTAGGAGGAGGAAGCTTCGTCTCTTCAGCAGTCTGCTATTTAGGGCTAAGAGCCCGCTTGAAGTCAAGTACCTAGTTAAGCTTGCCTTGGGAGAGAGGAGGCATGGGTTTGGAGAGGGCTTGATGGAGGAGGCCATAGCTGAAGCATTCAACGTCCCACACGAGCTCGTCAGGAGGGTTAACATGCTGATAAGCGACATAGGGCTCACAGCCAGGATAGCTAGGTCGGGAGGAGCTGAGGAGCTCAAGAGGCAGGGCATAATTCTCTTCCACCCCGTCAAGCCCATGCTGGCTGAGAAGGCTGACAGCGTGCTCACAGCGTTAAGAGAGATGGGAGGCAAAGCCGCTTTTGAGGTGAAGGTTGATGGAGCTAGAGTGCAGATCCACAAGTCCAATGGTCAAGTGAGAGTGTTCAGCAGAAGAGCAACAGACGTCACGCTGAGCCTACCAGATGTAGTTGAGCTCGTGAGGAGCAAGGTTAAGGCTAGAGAGGTTGTATTGGAGGGTGAGGTTGTAGCTCTAACACGTGAAGGCAGGCCTGCGCCATTCCAAGTGCTCATGAGGAGGTTTAGGAGGCAGAGAGGCGTTACCAAAGCCCTCAGCGAGGTTCCTCTAAGGCTCTACCTGTTCGACATCCTCCACTTAAACGGCAAGACCCTCATCGACATGCCCTACCTAGAGAGGAGGAGGGTGCTGGAGGAGGTCGTAGGGAAGGACATGGTGATAGACACCATAGTCACAGGCAGGTACGAGGAGGCCAACGCCTTCTACGAGGAGGCTTTGAGGGCTGGCCACGAGGGCCTCATGGCTAAGAGCTTAGACTCGCCATACACCCCCGGTGTTAGAGGTAAGAGGTGGCTCAAGGTCAAGCCGTTATTTAACACCTTAGACCTGGTGGTCGTAGCGGCTGAGTATGGTCATGGCTACAGAGCCTCCATGCTCAGCGACCTCTACTTAGCGGCTTACAACCCCGAGACTGGGGAGTTTGAGGTGGTCAGTAAGTGCTTCACGGGGTTGACTGACGAGGAGCTTAACTGGATGACGAGGAGGCTCAAGGAGATAGCTATTAGGGAGGAGGGGAGAGTCGTCTACGTTGAGCCTAAGATAGTGGTTGAAGTGGCCTTCGACGAAGTTCAGAAGAGCCCTCACTACAAGTCTGGGCTAGCTCTCAGGTTCCCTCGAGTTGTCAGGGTGAGGGATGACAAGGCCCCATGGGAAGCTGACACCATACAGACCTTAGCTGAGATATACGAGAAGCAGAGGGGGAGGGGAGGTCAAGGGGGCTAGTAGCACCTTATTATTATGGGGCTGCCCAGCCTCATGGCGGTCTCGATGAGCTGGGATAGCTGCAAAGCCCTTTCCCTCAGCGTACCCTCAAGCTCTCCTAGGAGCTCATCGATGCACATCTTAAACGCGCTGTAGCCCTCCTCGTCGAATGGGAGCTCAACCTCTGATGGAGCTGCGAAGGACAGGAGAGGGGTCATGTAGGCGTCTAGACGCGCATCCCCCCAATGAGTCTTGAGGGCTGCTATAAGCCTGTACACCTGGTCGTAAGTCATCTCTAGAGCCCACACGTTGAACATCTCTAAGGCCTCGATCCAAGCCTTGTACATGGCGTCCGCCAGCTCAACCCCTAAGTCCTCGAGCTCCTGTATCCTCTTCTCAAACCACTCTAGGGCTAGCTTGACGTACCACTTGACGCCCAAGGCCTAAACACCATCTCCGCGAAGCCAGCTCACCCTCATCTCCCTAGGCTCGCCCCAGGGGTTTCCCGCAGCCAGTAGGTTTTTGAGGAATAGCTCAGCTTTAGGTTGCCTATAGCCCATTCTGAGAAGCTCAGCTTTAAGCTCCTCGACAAGCTTAGGTACATCTATCCTCACTGGGCAAAGCTCTCTACATCTGCCACAGCCTGTGCACATGTACGCGAAGAGGGAGTTCTCAAAGCCCCTCGTGTAAGCTGTCCATATTGAGCCTATGCCTCCGAAGTAGTTGTGGCCGAAGGCTCCATTTAGAACCCTGTATATCGGGCACTCGTACAGGCATCCTCCACACCTAATGCAGTAGAGAGCCTCCTTGAAGACGGGGTGCTCGGCCATCTTAGTCCTGCCGTTGTCTAGAAATATTACGTGGAGCTCCTTCGGCCCGTGAGCTCCGTAGACAAGCCTCTTCTCTATGTCTGCCGTCTTGCTAGGCCCAGTTATCATGGACACATAGGCCGACATGAGCACGCCAGTTGCGTATGCAGGTAAGACCTCGATCACCTTAAAGGCGTCGCTTAGCGTCGGCACCACCTTCTCAAAACCGACTACACACACGTGTACGGGCGGGGCGTTTGTTGAGAACCTCGCATTCCCCTCGTTCTCCACGATGAATATCGTCCCCGTCTGCGATGCCACCACATTAGCTCCACTTATGCCCACATCGGCCTCCACGAAGAACCTCCTCAAGTACTCCCTAGCGAAGGACACGAGGGAGGGTATGTCGCTCGGCATGTCTCTGCCAGCTAGCTTAGAGAAAGTCCTAGCAACCTCCTCCCTTGGCACGTGTATGGAGGGATTTATCACGTGAGTAGGCTTTTCACGCCTAACTTGAATTATGAACTCCCCCAAGTCCGTCTCTACAACCCTACAGTTTGCATGTGACTCAAGGAACTCTCTAAGCTCTATCTCCTCGCAGGTAAGCGACTTGGACTTGACTATGAGCTTGCCGTCGCCCACTATGTCGGCTACAAGCCTCCTAGCCTCCTCAGCAGTTCTAGCGATGTAGGCATGGCCGTTGCACTCCCTTATGGAGTCTGAGGCCTCCTTAACAAGCTCCTCAAGCCTCTCAACGCAGAGCTCCTTAATTCTCCTAACATCCATAGCTAGATCCTGAAGGTGCCTCAGCCTCGAGAGGGCCTTCCTCTTATTGGAGACGTAGGACTCAACAGCCCTCTTGAGAGCTACCCTCCGAGGCTCATCGCTTATAGCCCTCGAAACCCTACGCTCAAGGTCTTCAATCCACGTCAACTCTTAACACCCCTAATCGACATGTCGAGAAGCTGAAGTACGTCGTAGACCTCCAGCAGACCTTCTGAGGATGCCTTGAGGTTGTAGTAGCAGAATGGACATGCAGTTACACAGGCTTCAGCGCCGAGGGACTTGAAGTGAGCCAGTAGCTCCCTAGCCACAGCCATAGCGAGCTCCTCATAGCAAGCTCTAACACCACCGCCAGCTCCACAACACAAAGACGACTCCCTGCTCTCAGGAGGCTCAACAACCTCGAGGCCCGGTATGGATCTCAGCAAGAGCCTGGGCTCATCGTACACGCCCACGTGGCGGCCTAGGTGGCATGGATCTAAGTAGGCGACCCGCATGTTTATGGGTTTAAGCTCGGCCCTACCAACATAATCAGCTAGCAGCTGAGTTGAGTGTTTAACATCCACAGTTAAGCTCAAGCCTAGCTGCGGGTAATCCAACTTAAACGTCCTTAAACAGCCTGGACAGTGAGTAACCAAAATCTTGGCGTTAGAGCTCTCTATGACGTTAGCTGTGACTCTAGCTACTTGGAGAGCACCCCTCCTATCTCCAAGCCTTAGAAGTATGGATCCACAGCAGCCCTCCTCAACTCCGAGGAGCTTCAATGGTATGTTCAGCTTGTCCGCCACTGACATCATGGATTTAGCGAGCTCAGGGACTCTATACGAGGACATGCAGCCAACCCAGAATAGCACTTCGCCATTCGAGCAGTCCATGAGCAGTCCTCCATGCCACCGCTGGTACTAGATATTTCGTCAACAACCCCCTATTAAGCGAAGCCTCACGCTCAAAGAGGTGAGCAACGCCATCAACCAACAACTCGACGGACAGACCCGTACTTGAGGTGGTGAAGACCTCGTAGGCCTTAGGGTTATGGTCGTTGAAGCTCATTTAGACGCGCGAGGCTAACCTCTCATGCCCAGCCTCTTGGCTTCAAGAGCTTTAACTAGGAGGTAGAGGGCTCTGTTGAATGGAGCCTCCACCCTACCCTTAGAGGAGAGCCTCCATATGGCTCCGTTTATGTAGTCCACCTCAGTCCTCTTGCCCTTAACCAAGTCCATTAGCATGGAGTTCTTGTTGTCGTAAGTGGCCTTAGCGACTTTGAATACCTCCTCTATGGGGTCTTCGACTTCAAGCCTCACACCTAGACTTAAGGCTACTTTCCAG
The DNA here is from genome assembly GCA_003650865.1 of Thermoprotei archaeon. Taxonomy (GTDB): domain Archaea; phylum Thermoproteota; class Methanomethylicia; order Nezhaarchaeales; family WYZ-LMO8; genus QMSN01. The sequence continues at coordinate 2,787 of QMSN01000028.1, read as the reverse complement.
CCCTCGGCTGCGACCATGGCCATAAGGGTCTTGGTGTGCTCGTTCTCCAGCAGCTCACCGTTCCTCGCGTTCATTATGGTGCCCAGAGGGTTTATGGAGGAGTTGACTATAGCTTTAGTCCACACAGCCCCCATAACGTTCTCCGTAACTGTTGAGGGTAAGCCGGCTTCGCTCAGCGCTTTAGCAAGCTCTCTACAGGCATCCACGAGCTCACGATCTTCAGCCCCTAGAACCGTGCTCGCTATACCCTTAACCTTCACAACTCCTAGCTGCTCAACCATAGCTCCACAGCTCGTAACTCCACGAGCTACACTCCTCCTCAAGACAGATTGAGCCTCTCCCTCAACTCCAAGACCGTTCTGGAGCAGGATCACAGGGCACTTTAGGTTGGCGTCGGCTACGTGCTTTACAGCTGACGCTGTGTCGTAGGCCTTAACAGCCACTATACAGATGTCTAGGTCATCCACGCCCTTAAGCGTGGGCTTGAACACCGCCTTGACGTGTATAGTCGAGGAGTCCGGCATCTCGAGCTCTAAGCCCGTTAATGAAAGCCTCTCAACCTTGTGGGGCCTCTCGACGAAGACTACGTCGTGACCGCTACGGCTAAGGAGGCCTCCGAATAGGCCTCCTATGGCTCCTGCACCTATAACCGCTATCTTCAAGTCTCTACACCAAGCCCTCTTAGCCCACGACTTTATCCCACTTCTTGAGCTCCAACACCCTTGATAGGGTGCTACCCCTCCTAATCTCCTCTCTAATCCTGTTCTCCTTCTCCATTACGTCTATAGCCCTATTAGCGATCTCAACTGCTAGGTCCTTGGGGACTACGACTACTCCATTGTCGTCACCTATAACCCAGTCGCCAGGCTCAACCTTGACTCCTCCACACGTTATCTCGACGTTTATCTCTCCAAGCCCTTTGGGCTCTCCAGCCCTTGGATTTATGTGTCTCGCATAGGCTGGGAAGCGGAGCTCTCTTATGACGTCGACATCCCTTATGGCGCCGTCTATCACTACACCAGCAATTCCCTTAACGACGCAGCTCCAAGAGGCAAGCTCACCCCAAACAGCTTCTTCAGCTCCACAGGCATCTATGACTATGACTGAGCCTGGCTCAGCCACGTCTATGGCCTGCACCGCCTTAGACCAGTCCCCTGGGTATGTCCTTACAGTCACAGCTCTACCAACCATCTTTACGCCGGGGGTTATCGGCTTAATGCCTTTCATGGCCCCCTTCTTGTGCATGGCGTCAGCTATGTTGGGCGTTGAGACCTTCTTAAACGCCTCGACTATCTCCTCCTCAGTGAACTTCTTGAAGAGCTTCGTGGTTATGGGCTTGCGCGTCAGCATAGCCTCCTTAATCACTCGAGCAGCCTCCTCAGCGTTCTCAGCTTTAGTTATAGCTCCACCCACAATCACTATGGAAGCTCCAGCCTCGACAGCTTGAGCCGCCGTCTCGCTGTTAATACCTCCAGCAACAGCCACCGGGATGTTGACGACCTCAACCACTTGCTTTAAGACCTCGAGGGGCTTCATACCCCTCATTTGCTGGTCTATTCCAACGTGGACGCACACATAGTCCACTCCAAGCCTCTCTAGGTCGACAGCTCTACTAGGCATGTCGTCCACGTTCATCAGGTCAACCATGATCTTAGAGCCAACCCTCCTAGCGGCTTCAACAGCCTCTCTTATTGTGCTGTCGTCGGCCAAGCCCATGACTATCACGACGTCGGCGCCAGCCTTAGCTGCAGCCTCAACCTCCACAGAGCCCGTATCCATGGTCTTCATGTCAGCTACGAGCGTGACACCTGGAAAGGACCTCTTCAAAGCCCTCACGCAGTTAAGCCCCTCACTCTTTATTAGAGGAGTTCCAGCCTCAAGCCAGTCAACTCCACCTCTCAAGGCCTCCTCAGCTACCTTCATAGCCCTATGCAGGTCAACGAAGTCCAAAGCCAATTGAAGAATGGGCTTCTCCATCCTCATCAAGGTAGACATCTAGGAGCTTAGTTATATCAGCTTCGTACATCAGGAGTTGAGGGTTAAAGAGTTGGCTGGCGAGAGCCTCAGCTGTTGAAGTGCGCGCAGCGACGGTCAACTGTATATCCAAGTGGTCCCCGTCCTCGAGTCCATGAGCTTGATCCCTAGAGAGGCTAGCTGCTCCCTTATCTTGTCGGCGACCTCGTACTCCCTACGCTCCCTGTAGGCCTGCCTTAGGTCGACTATTATCTTCACGAGCTTGTCTATGAGCTCTCTGTCGAAGGCCTTAGCTCCAAAGACGTCGTCGAGGACCCCAAGGACTTTGTCTATCCTCTTAAAGGCGTTTAGAGCCTTAAGCGCTAGCTCAGCTCTACCTCTAGGTATGACCTCGCTGTAGGCTATGGACATGAGGTTGTGGAGGTGAGGAGAAGCCTTAGCCCCATTGAAGTCCTCCTCCATGGAGCCCATGAAGCCGGAGACCTCTAAGTCAATTCTCCTAGAGACCTCTAAGTCCTCCCTAGAGAGCTTAAACTGCATGTCTCCCTCGCTCGAGACCCTCATTAGCATCTCCACGCAGCTCCTAAGCCTCCCATAAGTCCTCTCACTTCTCTCCAGGAGCTCGTATGAGAAGTCTATGGTGCTCCTGTAGTGGGTTAAGGAGAGCATGAGCCTCAAGGCCTCAGGCTTATGCTTCGAGAAGACCTCCTTGAGCGGTATTATGTTCCCCAAGCTCTTGCTCATCTTCTCCCCCTTAATCGTCAGGTAGCCAGCGTGAAGCCAGTACTTGACCCAAGGCTTCACTCTAAATAG
>QMSN01000027.1 GCA_003650865.1 Thermoprotei archaeon | reverse complement strand
TACTTGTCGGTAGCTCTTCAAGGGGAAGTCTCAAGCAAACCCATGGTTATAAAGGGTGGACACGTCGTGTTTAAGGTGTCAATAGGTAGAGGGGAAATATGGTGCGCCGCTTACAAACCCTCAGGTGAAGTACGTGAAGTGGCTGAGAGGTTAATTGAAGGCGATGTAGTCAAGGTTTACGGTGGCGTCAGGAGACTCCCCACAACCGGAGAGCTATCAATAAACCTCGAGAAGTTGGCGGTAGTGAGAGCCACTAGAGACGTAGGTGAGAAGAACCCGCCTTGCCCCATGTGTCACAAGACCCTCAAGAGCTCTGGGAGGGGAGGGCTTAAGTGTTTAAGGTGTGGGTTCAAGGTTAAGGGTAAATTGAAGATTAAGGTAGAACAGGATAGAAGCATTATAGAGGGCTTTTACTTGCCACCTCCTAGATCCATGAGGCACTTGGCGAAACCACTCCGTAGATATGGACTAGAGAAGCAAGGTTATTATAAGGTGGAGGAAGGGAAAGTGGAGTTGAAGGAGGTTCTCCTTTGAGTAGTGAGGGGTTACCTAAGGAGATTGTTTTGACAAGGATGAGCAACATGGGCAGGGTTTTTAAGTGCAAGTTCTGTGGAGCGATATTCGTAGGGTTAACAGACGCTAGGAGACACGCGGAAAAACCTGACCCTGCATGTCAAGCCCTTAGGAGGAAGGGTAAGCTTAGCAACTACTTCTAAGCCCTTGGGGCTTGAGGGGCCTATCCACCACCCGCTGGTGGAAATATGGAAACTACACTGCCATCTCTAAGCTTAGTCTTAAGTCCCTCTATAAACCTAAAGTCCCTGCCATCAATCAGCACCTTCACATAGTCCTTGACAGCACCTCCCTCAAGAATTACATCTCTAGCCTTAGGATACTCCTCGAGTATTAAGTCGAGTAACGAGGCCACTGTTAGACCGTCCTCAACTTTATACGTCATCTTCTTCCAGCCCATGATCTCCCTAAGCACACCGTAAACCTCAACAAGGATCTTCATAGGCTAAGTCCCCAGTAACATATAATTCTGCTACCCCTACAAAAAGGCAACAGAGAGGGGTAGCATTTGGGGGGCTACGTAGGTAGGATACTTGACGTTGACTTAACTAAAGAGCAGCTGGACGTAGTGGAGCTCAACTGGGACATAGCCATGAAGTTTATTGGCGGCAGAGGCTACTCAGCGAAGGTTCTATTTGACGCGTTAAAGACCGGTGTGGAGCCTCTAAGTGAGAGCAACGTGTTGGTATTCATGACTGGACCTCTAACAGGTACAGCAGCACCAACCTCTGGCAGGTTTTGTGTAGCCTCAAAGTCTCCCTTAACCAACACGGTGTTTGACTCTCAGTGTGGAGGCTTCTGGGGGCTAGAGTTGAAGAGGGCTGGCTTCGACGGCATCATAGTGAGGGGGAGAGGCTTAAGACCCTTATACCTTTACGTGACTGACGGCAAGGCGTTCCTCAGAGATGCGAGCCACCTATGGGGTTTAGACACCGCAGCAACTCAAGAAGCCATACAGCGTGAGGTCAATGACGAGAACGTCAAGGTTTGTTCGATAGGGCCAGCTGGTGAAAATCTCGTTAGAATAGCTTGCATAATAAGTGATAAGCATAGAGCTGCTGGCAGAGGCGGCTTAGGAGCTGTAATGGGCTTCAAGAGGCTTAAAGCTATAGCCGTAAGGGGGAGGGGCGAGGTAAAAGTCGCAAACCCTCAGGCTTTTCAGAAGGAAGTCAAGAAAACGCTTGAGGTGTTGAGGGGTAACCCCATAACCGGCGATAGTCTAGGGCGTTATGGAACCGCCTTTTTAGTGCACTTGGTAAATAAGGCTGGGATATTCCCTGCATACAACTTCACCAGAGGAGTGTACGAAGAGGCTGAGGAAGTCTGCGGAGAGAGGATAACGGAGAGCATGTTGGTGAGGAGGCTATCTTGCTTCGCTTGTCCCATAGCCTGTGGAAGGCTCATTAAGTACACCTACCAAGGGGTGGAGAAGGTCACAAGTGGACCTGAGTACGAGTCTATATGGGCTCTGGGGCCCAACTGCGGAATCTCAGACATAAACGCCATAGCAGAGGCGAACGACCTCTGCAATAAAATGGGGATCGACACCATATCCTTTGGCAACGCTCTAGGCTTCCTAATGGAGTGCTCCAAGAGAGGCATACTGGATAAGGCTGGGTACTCTCAGTTCAAGTTGAGCTTCGGTGATAGTAAGGCTCTTCCTAAACTCGTAATTGAAACAGCTCAAAAAGAAGGAGTTGGCAAGTTGCTAAGTGAGGGAGTTGCGAGGCTCTCAAGAGCCCTAGGAGCCGAAGAGATAGCCGCCCACGTAAAAGGGTTGGAGCTACCAGCATACGACCCACGAGGGGCTAAGGGCATGGCACTCGCATACGCCACTTCCAATAGAGGTGGATGTCATCTAAGAGCCTACGTAGTCATGAGTGAAATACTAGGAGTACCAAGGTACATAGACCCCCTCTCGTATGAGGGAAAGGCCGAGCTCGTCAAGAGATTACAGGACGCATCAGCCGTAATAGACTCCCTGATAATGTGTAAGTTCACCATGCTAGCGCTGTTCTCAACCCTCATGTACGAGCCAACCCACTATGCTAGGCTTCTAACCACAGCCACGGGCCTCTACGTCGACGAGGAGGAGTTCTACAAGATAGGAGAGAGGATATACAACCTTGAGAGGCTCTTCAACGTTAGAGAGGGCTTCACTAGGCAACACGACTCCTTACCCCTCAGATTCTTGGCAGAGGTTCTAGGTGAGGGGCCTGCTAGAGGTGAAGTCGCAAAGATAGATCAGCTGCTAGATGTCTATTACACGTTGAGAGGCTGGAACTATGACGGTATACCCACAGATAAAAAGCTTGAGGAGCTTGGTTTAGAACCTATATACACAGGGCCAAAGCTCCAGGTAGCAATAGACGAGAGGTATCTAAAGGATGGACTCAACATAGCAGAGATGTGCTATAGAGGCGGAGCTGAGATCATAGAGGTAGGAACGCCGTTAATAAAGTCAGCAGGCCTCGAAGCTGTAAGAGAGTTCAGGAAGCGATTTCCCAACGCCCTCATAGTCGCTGACCTAAAGACCTTCGATACAGGCTGGCTCGAGGTTGAGCTAGCGGCTGAGGCTGGAGCTGACATAGTTACAGTTCTAGGCGCAACCGATGACTACACAATTAAGGACGCTGTGGGGGCTGCTAGGAAGTACGGTGTGAAAATCATGTGTGACTTGATAAACGTCGAGGATCCCTTGAGGAGGGCTAAGGAAGTCGAGAAGCTCGGCTGCGACATAGTATGCGTCCACATGGGCATAAGTGTGCAGATGAGGGAGAGGGATATATCGAAGAAGATGGAGCTCGTAGCGAGCATAGCTAGAAGCCTTAAAGTACCAGTCGCAGTAGCTGGTGGAATAAGAGTAGAACACATAGAGCAACTGGTTAGGGCTGGCTGCAAGATAATAATAGTTGGGTCGGCTATAACGAGGGCCTCAAATCCCGAGGAGGCAACTAGGAGAATAATCAAGACCATTAAGAGAGCCTACGAATCCTTAAGTCGCTAACGAGCAGCAGATGCAGGGCTCTGAAGAGCCTCTCCCCCCTCTTTAGATAGCCTGTACCTTAAGCAAGCTTCTACGAAGCCATAGTAAATTGGCGAGGGCTTAGTGGGCCTCGACTTAAACTCTGGGTGTGCCTGTGTAGCCACGAAGAATGGGTGATCCCTTAACTCTATAAACTCAACTCTCTTCTTGTCGGGGCTAAAGCCCGAGAACACCATTCCATGGCTTTGCAGAGTAGCCCAGTAAGCTGGGTTAACCTCGTATCTGTGCCTATGCCTCTCAAATATTATTGGTTTGCCATAGAGCTTGTAGACCAGTGTGCCAGGCTCAAGGACTGTGGCTTGAGCTCCTAGCCTCATGGTGCCTCCCATCTCTTTAAGCCCTCTCTGCTCAGGGAGGAGGTCTACCACTGGGTGTGGTGTTGAGGGATCAAGCTCAGTTGTATTGGCGTCTTTAAGACCCACGACGTTACGAGCGAACTCGACAACGGCGAGCTGCATGCCGAAGCATATGCCGAGAAACGGTATCTTGTTCTCACGAGCTATCTGAACAGTCTTGATCTTGCCCTCAGCCCCCCTAACGCCGAAGCCTGGTAGAACCATTATGCCATCGCTTCTCTTGAGCACGTCCATGGCCTTGAGCAGAGCCTCTGAGCTCTCCTCTATGGTTGTCGTCTCCAGCCACACCATGTTTACCTTAGTCTCCAAGTAAGCTCCCGCGTGCTTTAGAGCCTCGATGATGCTTATGTAGGAGTCCTTGAGCTTCGTGTACTTGCCGCACATGCAGATGTTGATTTCATACTTAAAGGTCTTATGCTTATTAACGACGTTCCTCCATAGAGACCAGTCAGGCTTACTTGAAGGTAGATCTAGGCGTTTACATATGTAATCCCCCATGCCCTGCGAGTCGAGTATCATAGGGAGCTCGTATATGCACTCAACGTTGTAGGAAGTAAACACTGCCTCCTCAGGGACGTTACTATAGAGAGCTATCTTCTTTTTAGCCTCATCATCGAGCGGATACCTACATCGAGCAACAACAATATCCGGCAAGATGCCTATCCTACGAAGCTCCTGAACGCTATGCTGAAGAGGCTTAGTCTTGAACTCACCTGTAACCTCGAGTATGGGCACTAAAGCTACGTGTACAAAGAGTGTGTTGGAGACTCCCTCCTCAAGCCTCATCTGTCTTATAGCCTCTAGAAAGGGTAACCCCTCTATATCTCCAGTAGTTCCTCCACACTCCACCAAGGTGACGTCAACACCGCTCCTATTCGCGACTAGCCTAATCCTTCTCTTAACCTCATCAGTTATGTGGGGTATTATTTGGACACATCTCCCGAGGTAATGTCCCTTCCTCTCAGCTTCAATGACTGAAAGGTACACTTGTCCTGTAGTTATGTTATTCTCCTTAGACAAGTCTATATCGAGGAAGCGCTCATAGTGACCAAGGTCTAGATCGACTTCTCCACCATCCTCTGTCACGAACACCTCTCCATGCATATCTACCCGGCTCTAACCGTAGAGGTTAAGAGCCTATGGGTTCATGGTGCCAGCATCAACATTAATGTCTACCCGGCCCTAAGGCCTATGGGTCAATCTTTATAGCTGTAACCGTAAACCCCCTCGACTGAAGCATCTTTCCAATAGACGCTGTAACAGCCCCTTTCCCAACACTAGACAATACACCTCCAGTAATGAACACGTACTTCATAATCTCACAAAGAAAGCTGTTCTCCTTGAAGAGGAGATAAACCTTACGTTCTTGAGGAAACCCAAAGTTAAAAGAGCTACCTATGAGCTAAGTCTCTTTCGAGAGACTCTATTTTGAGCCTCAGCTTGTTGAGTATCTTTGAGTTATCAAAGTTTTGAAGCATAGAGCCGCAGAGAGGACACTTGAATTGTTGCTCCATGGCTTTGTCGAAGGTCATCCTCTTGATGCATCCGTTAGGACATGCGAAGAACATGTTTTGTTCTTCGTACTGCAACCTCTCCTTCAACCTAGCCAGTACAAGCCTCTTCCTCTCCCTGATGATCTCTCGGAGGCCCTCTCTATTCAAGGACCATGTATATATGTAGTAACCCCTCTCCTTGTCGACATCCCTCTTGTATACGACCAACTGCTTATCAAGGAGGTCGTACAAGACCCTCCTAACTTGGTTGAGCCTCATCCCGCTCTTCTCAGCCAACGTATCATCGTTCGCTTCAGCCTCGTTTAATAACACCTTTACGACTTTGACAGCATCTTCACCGCATAGCTCCAAGATTAACCTTAGAAGCACCTCAATAGATTCCTTATCGTAGTACATCATAGATCCTCTTTTTTGGAGTTAAGTGTCACTCTTAGATATTTATGTGCTCTGCAAGCTTAAAAACTAATTCAGAAAGGTACTACGTGAAATGAGTAGGATAGTAGTCTTGAGGTACGGCCATAGACCCAAGAGGGATAAGAGGATAAGCACTCACTTAGCTCTTGTGGCGAGGGCTTTTGGAGCCGATGAAATATGGTTTGACGAGAAAGACCAGAATATAGAGGAGAAGCTTGAAGGTGTTAATAGAACCTTCGGTGGCGGCTTTAAGGTTAAGACTGGAGTAAACTGGAAGGAGGCTTTAACGACGTGTAAGGAGCAGGGCTGGTGCATAGTGCACTTAACCATGTACGGCATGCCACTACCACAGATCGTGAAATCCATAAGACGTGAAGAAAGAGATATGCTCATTCTCGTAGGTGGACCAAAAGTTCCCCGTCTATTCTACGAGATAGCAGACTACAACGTCTCAGTGACAAATCAGCCTCACAGTGAGGTAGCAGCGTTAGCAGTATTTTTGGACTGGCTTTTAGAGGGTAAGGAGTTCCAATTAGAGTTTAGAGGGGGGAGGTTGAAGATTATACCTAGCGAGCGAGGTAAACATGTGGAAGCGCTTGGTGGAGGTAATGGAGAGCCCTGCTAAAGCCATAATCGTTGGGCTCCTCCCTAGAGAGGGGACCTCAAAGCTACATGAGGTGGAGGAGCTTGCAAGGAATAGAGGTTACTTAGTAGTGGATAAGGTGGTTCAGTCTAGAGCAACACCTCACCCAGCCTACTTGATAGGTCCAGGTAAGCTTGAGGAGGTCAAGGAGAGAATTAAGAAGTTTGGAGTGTCAACAGTCATATTCGCCAATGACCTTACACCTGGCCAATACTTCCGGTTACAGAGAGAGCTGGGGTTGAGCATCAACATACTCGACAGAGTCCTCCTCATACTCGAAATTTTCGAGAAAAGGGCTATGACTTCTGAGGCTAAACTTCAAGTGGAACTTGCAAGGCTCAAGTACACATTGCCATGGGCTAGAGAGCTCGTGAGGCTTAAGGGGTTTGGAAGCGAGAAAATGGGGTTTGGCTCTTTAGGAGGATACCCCTACAAGGCTTACATATCCTTCGCTAAAAGGAGGATTAAGCTGCTAGAGGAGAAGCTGGAGAAGCTAAAGTTAAAGGAGGAACAGTTAATAGCCCACCGCAAAGAGGCTAACATGCCTATAGTCGCTCTAACTGGGTACACACAGTCAGGCAAGACAACTCTTTTTAACCTCTTAGCTGGAGAGTCAAAGGTTGTTGGTCTTGGTCCCTTCACTACATTAACCACATGCGCTAGGCGGGTTAAAGCCCTAGGCAAAAACTTCATCATAATAGATTCGCTGGGGTTCATTGAGGACATGCCCCAGCTTATACTAAAAGCCTTTCACGCTACGCTGGTCGAGATAAAGCTCGCTGATGTCATCCTGCTCTTAGTGGACGTATCGGATCCTCCGTATAAGTTGAGGAAGAAGGTTGAGACATCTCTATCAACCATAACTGAAGTAACGGGTGGGGAGAAGCCTCTACTAATAGCCTTAAACAAGATAGACCTTGTGGGCGATTCGAGGCTGGAGTACTCATCAAAAATAGTTAGGAAGATAGCTTCAGAGCACGATATGGTGGTAATAAGCGCTAAAAAAGGTGTGAACATAGAGTATTTACTAAAGAAGTTAGTCGAGATGCTAAGACTTACCTCTCCTCCTCTCCTTAATGATCGCGACGTCACCTAGTGTTAATTGAAAAGTTGCAGGTCTAGGGACTTCGTAAATCCCGCGTGAAGCCTCTACGCGTTCTATGAGCTTCACCTTCAAGGCCTTCTCAAGCTTCCTAGCCAAGTCTAGTGTAGGGCTCATTCTGCCGCTTTCAAGCCTCCTTATTATTGACTCCTTTTCCCCGATCATCTTAGCCAAGTCCGATTGCGTCAAGCCCATACGCTCTCTAGCTTGTCTAATTACAGTCGAGTAATCGCTCACCACCATAATCTCATCCGAAGTCCTCCAAGCCCTCACCTGTCTTGTAGCCTGTCTATGCACAGCTGCTTGTGGCTTCTGCTTGACCACAAGCCCGTATCGCGCGCATTGATTACACACCGTTAAGTAAGCTCCTTCAACCCATACCTTAACGGGTTTTCCAATAATCTCTCTACCACATAACTCACACTGCAAGTGTGGAAGCCCCCAGCGTTAAAGTATTATTGAGGTGGAGATAAAAAGCTGTTGTGAAGGAATTCATAGCCCGAGTCAGGATGATCGCTGACTATCAATTTGGCGAAGGCGCTGGGGAAGCCCTAGTGCCAGATGATGCCCGTATAACCATCTCCAAGAGGACGGGCAAGCCAAGGTACATCTTTGACGGAGAGGGCAACCTACTGGCAACCATAAGGTGGAACGACGGCTTCATAGCCTTAAGCCCGAGAGGCGCTAAACGCCTGCTAGAGAGAATTCCTCCACCTCGACTGAGGGTCATCGTGTCACGCGAAGCCGCTGAGTACGTTAAGAAGGGTAGAAGCGTCTTCGCTAAGCACGTAATCGATGTAGACCCCGACATAAGGTGTGGTGATGAAGTAATCGTAGTCGATCCCGATGATAACATCGTCGCTGTTGGCAGAGCTGCTCTATCAGCCATTGAAATGCTAGAGTTTAATTGTGGTGTAGCTGTAAAAATTAGGAGGGGTGTACACGAGGAATGATGGGCATGAACCCCCGAGAGCTCCGCCGAATGATGCAAATGATGAGGAGAAGCGGGTTAAACGTCGAGCAGATGGAGGGGGTAGAGCTCGTCACGGTAAAGCTTAGAGATAAGGAGCTGGTGGTCGAGCAACCTCAAGTTATGGTCATGAAGATAGGAGGCCAAACGATACTGCAGGTCATGGGTAACATAAGCGAGAGGACCCCAAGCCTAGAGGAGGTTGAAGTGCCAATAACTGATGAAGACGTTCAGCTAGTAGCTTCACAGGCTGGTGTAAGCCTTGAAGAGGCTAGGAAGGCCTTGAAGGCCACCAAGGGAGATTTAGCGAAGGCTATACTCTACCTAAAGAGCTTATAGTTGAAGCTATCTCTGAACCCGCTTCTTCTTCAGCAGCCTGAGCCTAAACACGTCCTCTCGAGCCCTCTCATCGAGGTATAGTTCTATGTATTTCATGTTTCTATTGAGAGTCGGTATGACCACGTTCTCAAGTGCGTTAACCCTCCTCTTGGCTTTTTCAACTTCCTCAGCTATCCTCCTAGCGACTGCCTGAACCTCAGCCAGCTTAACTACTGAGGAGAATAGCTCTCTAAAAGCATTGGCAGCCTCATCGAGGCGAGAGCTCGTATTAACCAAGTTGTAGGGTGGTGTCTCGACATCTACTATAGGTACCACTTTGAACATCGGGGTTGCAACGCCCATGATGTTTCTCATTCTGACCTCCACAGCTATGGAGGGCTTGAGGGACGATATAACCTCATTGAGCTTAGCGACCCCCATGTCTATCTTGGCGAGAGAGAGCAAGGAAAGGGCCTTCTCCATCTTCTCGCGGACCTCAAACATGAGGTTCTGGTACTCCTTAGCTATAGAGAGCAGCTCCATGACGAGGGCATCCCTCTTCTCCTTGAGAAGAGAGAGGCCTCGCTCAGCCAATCTCTTTCTTCGTCTGAGGTTTAAAAGCTCCATTCGCGTGGGCTTCAGTTCAACTCTAGAACTCAATGTCTACACCGCTCCAGATGATTTGAAGAAGCTTATATTAAAAGGTTAACTCCTTAAAATCGATTGAGGTGGGTGTAGGAATGAGCCGTGGCGAAAACGTCAAGTGCTGCGTGATATACGACGACGTATTCCTAAAGCATAGAACTGGCGCCTACCACCCCGAGAGGCCTCAGAGGCTAATCGACATCATGGATGCTTTAAAGTCAAAGGGCATATTAAAGAGCGTGGCCTTAGAGAAGCCCTGGAAGGCCTCAGTCAGCGATGTTGTCATGGTACATGAGGAGCGTTACGTCGACTTGGTTAGAAGAGCTGTTGAGAGGAAAGCTAG
>QMSN01000026.1 GCA_003650865.1 Thermoprotei archaeon | reverse complement strand
TCTTTAAAATGTTTAGAAACCTTTGAAGTACCTCATTCTCAACCTTTACTTTTAAGCTCCTTCTAAGCTTCTTTGCGATGAAGTCCAATACTCCCTTGGCCTTTCTTTGCTTTCTCTTAAATGGCTCCTTGTACCTCCATCTCCATAAGCCGTATTTGAGCTGTTGCTCCGACATATTCAACATGCCAGATACCTTCTCCATGTACTTATGCCATTCCTCCCCCATGATGTTCATGGTCTTAGAGATTTCAGCTAACTCCATACTTGGACAGACCCAACATCCTATTCTCTCAAGGCCTTTTTCGTAGAGAGGGTTGACTTCTACGTTTTTCCACATGAGGTAGAGCCACACCTCTAGCGTGCTCCAATCGTAGATGGGTGATAGGGCTACCTGCCCTTTGATCCATATGCTCCTCCAAAAGGCTCCACGGCTTCTTCTTCTGCTGGACTCTAAGGCTCTTAGTCCCACGAGGACTAGGCTCTCTCCACTTGACACCTCTCTTAGAGCGCGGGCTGTGGGCGCTAGCTTACATACCTTACAGCACCACCTATAGTCTCGGGCTGGTGGTCCGAAGATCTCCATGGCGTTGAAGAAGTTAACATTCGCTTTGACCTCTAGAAACTTATCTTGAAGATCTAGGGCCTTAACGACTCTATGCACGTAACTCACGTTATCCGGATACTCAACTCCAGTATTGGAGAAGACTACGTAGAAGTCTTTGCTGAGGGCTTTCATCGCTAATAGCAGGACTGCGAGGCTATCCTTGCCTCCTGAAAACGACACCACAACGGGTTTGGCCTCTTTACTATACACATCGCGTACCAGCCTAGCAGCCCTTTCCTCGATCTCCTCTAGGCGGCGCTTATTGGCTACTATGACATCTTCCCAGCTACTGCCTTTGGTGTTCACCTTAGCCTCCTCGGCCTTGGCATGTTGCCTGACCTTGACTACGATGCCTCTACCTCTCTCCAGGTTTGCATTAAAGTCTCGAGGCACTTTTCCCACAGCTATGGCAAGCCCTTCCTCATTAACCACGTAGACCTGATCTCCTCCTCTTATACCGTCATCTAAGGCCACAACTCCCGGCGCCAGTAAGTTAGCACCTTTAGCTACAGCCTCTTCAGCCCCTCTATCTGCAATAACCCACTTCCTAGCTTTCAGCAACGCCAACCTACGAGCCCCTTCCATGGAGGGGAGGAAGCTCCACGAGGAACTTTCCACTTCAAATCTCCAGAGACCTATTACGTAACCATCCACTATCACCTCATAGGCTAGGTCCTGGTGAGGCACCTTGTTTAATAACACAACCCTATCGCTTGGTGTGAGGTTAGGTCCTACCTCTCCAAACTCTTGATCTATTACTCTGCGAAGTTCTTGAAGTTCTCCTTTAAAAGCGGGCTTTACGTCGCCAGGAGGCGTTATTGCAACTTCTCTGGCATCTCTATTATTGCCGCAGAGGCAACAGTTCCTCACTAGTAACGGGACGTTACAGTTGTCACACCAGTATAGAGGGAAGAACCTCCTCATGATATGTAGGACCTCAGCGCACCTCTACCTGTAGAGTTAAGGTGTAAGCCTCGTTCTATCACGTGGAAATAGCACTACTTCCCTAATATTTTGTCTCCTCGTTATCGCCATGATGAGCCTCGAGAGCCCCAACCCCCACCCAGCATGAGGAGGCATTCCATAGTCGAATGCTTTTAAGTGCTCCTTGAAGCTCTCGGGGTTTAAACCCTTAAGTCTGAGGCTCTCCTCAAGCTCCTCCCTCACGTGGATTCTCGTTCCGCCGCTGGCAAGCTCTATGTGACGCCACATTAAGTCAAATGCTTCACATATATTCTTGTCCTTTACTGAAGGCTTTATGTAGAAGGGCTTCGTCTCAGTCGGCCAGTCGGTTATGAAGTAGTAGCCCTCGAATTCCTCACTTAACTTCCTGAGGGCAGGCGTCGTTAAGTCCTCTCCCCAGTTTATCGCAAACCCTTTGTCTTGAAGTACTTCGAGGGCTTTTGAGTAAGTTATTCTGGGGAAGTGTTTTGTCACATCTTCTTTAGTTAGCTCTACGCCTAGCTCTCTTAACTCTCTTGAACAGTTGGCTGCGAGGTGATGGTAGACGTGCTTAATGCATTCTTCTAAGAGCTGCATGACGTCTTCGTAATCCATGAAGGCCGCCTCAATGTCTACGGATACGAACTCATTTAGGTGGTAGGGGGTATTGGACTCCTCAGCTCTGAAGTAAACTCCTATCTCGTAGACTTTTTCAAAACAGCTCGTCAAGACCTCCTTATATAATTGAGGGCTTTGCGCTAGGTAGGCGTCTTTATCGAAGTATTTGACCTTAAATAGTTCAGCTCCTCCTTCAGTTGCCGAGGCCAAGATCTTGGGTGTAAATACCTCAGTAAACCCCTTTTCGTGGAGGAAGCTCCTTATAGCTCTGAGCACCTCATGCTGTATTTTAAATATTAATAGCTCACTCCTCCTCCTTAAGTCCATGAACCTTACCGACATTCTAGTCTCGAAGTCAGCAGGAGTTTTGCCTGTAACCTCTAGTGGAAGTGGCTTCTTAGCGTAGTTTAAGACCTTCAGCTCTGACGGAATTACCTCAAACCCCAGTCTGCTTTTCTCTGTGCGTTTAACTACACCTTTAACGGCTATAACGCTCTCTCTTGTGAGCTTGGATAGGAGGTCTACGATGTTCTTCGTGGCTGCGTCGACCTTAACTGTCACCTGAGCTACGCCTGTGGAGTCCCTTAAAACTAAGAACTTTATTTTACCTAGGTCCCTGACGTCCTGAAGCCAGCCCATTACTGTTACTTCTGTACCATCAGGAAGTGAGCTAAGCTGGCAGTTGTAATGTGTCTTCTTCCAGTGACCCCTCTGGGTTATGGTGTTCCTCATCTGTTACTCCTGTGCCCCCTTTACGTGGCTATATACACGGTCTCTCCAAGTAGTTCTCGTATGACCTCTTCAAGCACTTTAATGTCAGCTGGCAGCCTCTTGACATCTTCAGGAGCTATCTTAACAGTGCTTTCACATGTGCCGTCCGGTAACCATATGGTATTTAGCGTTATCACCTTAGCAGGGAAAAGTAGTTGACTTAGTAAACCTCGAAGTGAAGACGACTTCTCTATAACCCTTACGTTGACCTTCCTCTCGTCACCTATCGCTTTACCTATTTTTCTCCAAAACAACGTCCCCAAAGCTTTACCTCTACAGCCTACTAGGATGACGAGTAAGTTATTCTTCTGTACAGCTTTATAGAACGTACAGTCCCTCATCTGAGGATACTTGTTTTCATTGTCTAGAAACCACTTAGCTACTTCTATGTCTAGCTTAGATATCTCTCCTCTTCTCAACTTCTCATCACATGTTCTACATAGCAACCCGCTCTTCAAACAGAAGTAACATATTGGAAATTGCAATTCTTCTCCCCTTAAATCATCGCTTTGTCAGGGTTATCGTTATGGTACTTAGATTGACCACATTTCCTTTCTCAGTTACAAGTCTTTCACTACCAAGTTCCAAGCTTTTAACTTTAACTGTGGGGATAAACTTTTTTTGCACGATATTAGCAACATCAACAGCCTTTGATATAGCTTTCCCCCTTGCCTTGATCACTACGTCGTTAAACCCTTGGTGGAAGAGCGTGAGGCAGGCTAAGACGTAGTTCATAGTTGGTTTTTGCCCCACTATTACGGTGTTCTCACTCATAAAGCTGTTCACCGCTAGGGTAGACTCCTCTTCTAACTGTAGTTAGAGGATTAAAGTCTTTCCTCCTCACTACACATCTCCACAAGAGATAAATTTATTATTCAAACAGTTGAAGAGACCTTCTGACCTCAGAGAGGGAGGTATAAAGATGCCTGTAACGGATCCAGTTAAGCTGCAGATAGCCCAAAAGAAGCTGCTCATGGTTAAGATATGCAGAAAGTGCGGGGCTAGGAATCCTCCATCTGCTGAGAGATGTAGAAGATGTAAGACGTACAACTTAAGATGGAAGAGAAGATCTCTTCAGAGGTAAGTAGGGAGTTCTACAAAGGGCCGGTAGTTCAGAAGGCTAGAACGCCCGCCTCACAAAGAAGGGGATACGCGGGAGGTCCCCGGTTCAAGTCCGGGCCGGCCCACTACTTCCATCTTGATTCGACGATAGCGTCGAGTACACTTTCTCCATCATCTCTCTTATAGCCCTCAACTGCTCTAACACGTCAAGGGCAGGAGGACTAGCACCTTTTGGTGCAGCTTGTTTTCCACCACTTATGGGTGATAGAGTGAGTATGTTTGCAAGCGCTCTCTCAATGTAATGGGTTGGCACACCTATGTCAACTAGTATCTTCTCGACCTTCTGGATGGGGACTTCGTGGTCGAGCATGGCCTCAAGGAGTACTTCAAGGTTTACCTTTAAAGTCCTCCTCCTGACTTGCATACTCCCCCTTCCACCAACATTTTCCTGAAGAGCTTGTGGTAAGTTTCTCTGACCGTGAAGGGGCTTATGTTAAATATTGCGCTGACGGTTTTCTGCGTGAGGAGGGTTTTCCATCCGTTTTTAGCTGCTAGTATCTTATCTGCGACGTAAATAGCGGTTACGACGATCGAAAACGGGTTCTTCCCATTGAGATTACCAACTCTCTGTAGCACGCTTTTAGCTTCCTCAACTAGCTTCTTCGTGTAGTGAAGTGGGTCTATACCATTTCTCTTCATCTTCAACCTAAGCTTGTCTTGAGCCACTATCTGGCATGCAGCACTTGTTATGAGCTCCTCAGTCCTCCTAAGCCTTAAGACTACGCCTGTGGCTTTTCTAACTAGGAAGAGGGCTTTGAAGATATTACTTATGGTAACGTGAATGCCCATTTTTCTTACGTGTTCGACTATTCTCCTCAAGTTAAGCTCAGCTCTTAAGTGCTTGTTCCTCTCCTTAATGGCTATGTAAAAACAAGAGGCGATCAACGCTACATGGTTCTTCTTGAGGGCTTTGTTCTTCATAACTGTGGAGTAGTAGAGTTCTAAAGCTCTCCTCTTGACGTCCAGAGCCTCATAATGCGAGACTAAAGAACATAGACTTATGAGAACTGAGTAGGCTCTTCTAATCGACTTTAAGGGCAGACCGCTTATACAAAATCTCTGTATAAAATCTAGCTTCTTGTAGTAGTCCAACTTTTTGAGGGAATCTCCATGGTTTCCACTGCTACCTCTCAGCGGTCTATAACTGATGGTTGACGACATGGGGTATTTATCTAGAACTTCAACGTACTGACAAGGGTTTATGCCTCGGTTTCCACAATCTTCACGTTGGTAAAGACTGGAGACCACTTCAGCATCATACACTAGGCCGCATCTCTCACAAACGTATTCACCATTACTTGACAGTACTAGTATGCCACCGCATTCGCCACATGTTCTGTTGAGCACCACGTCTTCACCAAGCGGGCTAATAAAAGGGGTGTAAATAAACATTATGTTGAAGTATTTACTCGACCATTATGATCGATGTACGCGCCTGTTGTAACTCCTTAAGGAGAGTCAATACTAATAAGAGGGGAGAGGGGTGAGTGAAAGTGAACTCAATACATCTTAACCCCTATCAATACTAAGTCGTTCACCTTAACCTTTCGATGTAAACTCTTAGTGTGCACTCTAACCTGAAGCCCTCCTATGGAGCCGTAGATAACCGCCCTCTCTTCCTTACCCTTTCTATGCCTTTCAACCTTGTATACAACACAGTTAAAAAGTTCATCTACATCTTCTACGTCTTCGCTCTTGCTGAAGATTATCCTAACGCGCTCCTTCTCCTTAAACTTCAAGAGGTCTGATGGAAGCTCTATCGTTATGGTATCACCGTGTTCTGTCGACACCTCAATTACAGATATACCTCTGACCTCAGTAGGTTTAATAGAGTCCACGTTGCCTTGCGCCTCATATATCACTTTCTCCATAACTCTGACCCTCTAAGGCTCTTGAGATAAACTTTTATGTAAAGGTTAAATTAATTTAAGCGTTTCCTAGCTTTCCATATACGATGTAAAGAGGTGCTATATTGATGAGCAGCTTCCAACCTCTCGCCTCAAGAAGGTTCTCGACAGAGTTGACCTCGCTGCTCGACAAGAAGGTCAAGGTCTTGACGACCGACGGCTCAGCATATGAAGGGAAACTGCTAGCTTATGATCACAACACCCTTAGTGTAATACTGGGCAATGCCAAAGATAAAGATGGTAATGAGTACGCTAGAGTTGTTATAAATGGGCAATGCGTATCTCAAATACTAAGATTAGAGGAGCCCTTTGACTTAAAGGGGCTAGCCGAGGTTTTGGAGAGGCACTTTCCCAAGATGGTTGTGCTCCACGAAGATGCGGGCATCATAACCGTCATGGATAGGATAAGGGTCTCCGAGACTGGGGTCATAGAGGGTTCGGGCCCTATTGCTGATAGGGTTAAGAAGATTTATGAGGACTTCGTAGCATCTAAGGCGTCGCAGACTGGCAAGTAAGGGGCGAATATGAGCTTCGAGGTCTTAGATAAAGACCTAGCAGCTAGAATAGGTAGGCTAAAAACTAGGAGGGGGGTTATCGAGACCCCCTACTTATTTCCCGTGGTAAACCCCTTTGACACGACGATAACAGCTAAGGACATTGAAGCCTTAGGGTTTTCAGCAGTGATAACTAATGTTCTTCACGTTAAGAGGGGGGTTAAGGAGCTCGGCATAAAGGACGTCCATGACTTCTTAGGGTTTAGTGGACCCATAATGACCGATTCAGGTGCATATCAACTGCTGGTGTATGGCCATGTGGACTTAACGCCCAGTGAGGTCATAGAGTTACAAGAGAATTATGGCAGCGACATAGCGGTCTTCTTAGACTACCCTACGGGTAATATAGCTTGGAAAGAGGCTTTAAAAAGGGTTGAAGAAACCGTCAAGAGAGCTCATGATTTAATGACAAAGAGGAGGGACACATCAATATTGTGGGTAGGCCCGATACAAGGAGCACCTTACAAGGATCTTGTAGAGTTGTGTGCAAAGAAGATGTCGCGCATGAACTTTGACGTGTACGCTCTTGGAAGCCCTACTCAGATAATGGAATCTTATAGGTATGACCTCCTCTTCGACATTATTTACACCGCAAAAAGGTTCTTACCTTTAAGTAAACCGCTACACCTCTTCGGAGCTGGCCATCCCATGATGCTGTCCTTAGCTGTTGCTCTAGGCTGCGATCTCTTCGACTCTGCCTCCTACATACTTTATGCAAAAGAGGGAAGGTACATGACGCCCCAAGGCACATATAAGCTAAGCGAGCTAGACTTCTTCCCTTGTAGCTGCCCGGTGTGCTCTAAGCTATCACCTAGGGACTTAGCATCCATGAGTTCACTTGAGAAGACCAGGCATCTTGCTCTTCACAACCTCTTTGCCTTAAAGTCCGAGCTTAATAACATAAAGCAGGCAATAAGAGAGGGACTACTATGGGAACTCGTTACGCAGAGGTGTAGATCTCATCCTCGTCTGTACTCAGCTCTCAGAAGAATTAAGGGCGCTTCAAAATTCTTAGAGAGCTTAGATCCCTCAACGAAAGCCATGATCTCAGGCATATTCTTCTACGATAGTTTAGACCTCTATAGACCTGAAGTTGTTAGACACGTGAAGAAGTTAACCTCAAACTGTTGGAAGAACTATGCTGGTGGCGTCATCATGTTATTGCCCAGAACGTCTAGTGATGGGGGCAAATGCTGTAAGCTCTTCATGCGTTTACTACTCGACAAGATCGAAGACCTACTTAAAGAAGGTCTTAACCTAAGAATAGCCTTCTACGGGTATCCCTTCTGCTTAGTGCCCTTAGAGCTAGAAAATGTATATCCGTTGTCTCAATATGAAGCACCATGTGAACCCGACTCTCTAACTAAAAAGCTTGTATCATCCATGCTTGCCCAAGTATTGATGAAGCTTAAGCCTAGAGCAATAGTGCTTTACAACGTGAGATCTTTTTGGAGAGGCCTTATAGAGTCGTCATGCAAAAAGTCCTGTAAAGAAGTCCTGACCCTAGACACGGCTGAGCCCTTTAAAGACTTGAGTGATGTGGAGAAGTTGGTGTACCTCGTAAAACAGTTGCTTTAGCGCAACAAGGTGGGGAGGGGAAGACGAGTAAAATTCGTTTATATGTATAGAGTAAGGCTTTCAGCTCTAAGTCTCTCCTGTCTCTTCTTTAGGCTTTCTTCAACTTCAGCTTCTATTTTCTGAGCATCTTTGATGAGCTCTTCAACGTCCACCTTAACTCCATACATTTCGCTAAAACACCTTATAGCAACTGCGGCCGCCATGGGGTCAGGTCTTGCTGAATTAGCATAGGCTAGTATAGCCAACGCAGGAAAGTCTAGGGCCTCGAAACCCATTAACATTAACGCTAGAGGTCCTGTTACGAACAACCCTCTATCAAGAACCTTATATCCTCTCTCTAAAACCTTCTTAGTTGCACATGTTGTTGCAGCGAACTTTAAGTCCTCTTTCTCCCCTTCTTTTTTAACCCTTAAGTCGAGTCCTCCTATCAAGAGAGCTTCGGAGAACTTTTGAGTTCCCACAACCCATTCGCATATCTTGGTGATAAGCTTGTAGACTTCTGGCGGTGATGGGAGAAACTCCACCATTAAGAAGACGTAGCGGTCATAGCTAAATATTTGAATGGGAGTTGCTAATCTATCCTCCTCCATCCATACGAAGGGTGGCATTTTGTCTAGAAGTATGAATCCGAGGGGCTTTGCCTTGAGTGAGGATATTAAATGACGTATTGCTATGTAACCTGTAATACCTATACCCTGAAACCCTGTCACGAATACCGCATTATCAGGGATGTCGCCCTTTAGAACTATCTTGAACGCCATTCCCTCAACCCCTCTGGTAGTCAATCGAGTTAGGAGTTCTTAGTGACAGTTAAACTTAAAGGTATCTATCTTCTATGAGTGCAGAAGAGGTTGTCGATAGTTATGGCTGAAGTGCACCTAAGATGCCTCGGTGGTTGTAGAGAAGTTGGGAGATCTGCTTTCTTACTTGACGTTAACGGCAAGAAACTCCTCATAGATTATGGAATCTCGCTAAATGAAACCCCAAGTTTTCCTCTTCACGTGAGGGCTATTGACGTGGATGTTGTTGTAATCTCTCATGCACACTTAGATCACTCGGGTAGCGTCCCCCTGCTTTACACCTCGAAGATTAAGCCTTATACTGTGTCTACAGCTTTGTCAGCGGTTGTCTTGAGGTACCTCTTAGCGGATATGTTGAAGTTGTCGGGGTATTATCTACCCTTTGAGGTTCATGAAGTACAGGAAATGTACGAATCTATGACGCTCGTCGATAACGATGAAGTTGTAGATGTTGGAGATGTTCAGGTGAGGTTCATCCACGCTGGCCACGTCCCAGGAAGTAGCATGATACTAATATCTTGTGAGGGCTTCAAAGCACTTTACACAGGCGACATTAATCTCGTGGAGTCCCAGCTGTTATACCCAGCTGACAAGCAACAGATTCTACGTGAATGCCCAATAGACCTATTGATAATTGAATCTACTTATGGAGATAGAGCTCACGAGCCACGTAAAATCGTGGAGGAGAAGTTCGTCCAAGCAGTTATGGAGGTTGTTGAAGGCGGTGGGGTAGTATTAATCCCAGCTTTCGCTTATGGTAGGGCACAGGAAATCATGTGTGTCTTATACAAGTACCTAAGAGATGCAGTAGAAGTTTACGTGGACGGTATGGCAAAGGCCCTGTCACGAGAGCTTCTTGACTACCACATGTACTTGAAAGACTTGAAATTATACAAGGAAGCTCTTAAAAAGGTTAGGTTTGTGAAGAGAGCTGAACAACGAGCAGAGATATTAAAGAAGAAAGGCATTGTTGTGATAAGTCCAGCTGGTATGCTTCGTGGAGGTCCTTCCACATACTATGCGAGCATACTGGCTGATCGAGAAGACTC
>QMSN01000025.1 GCA_003650865.1 Thermoprotei archaeon | reverse complement strand
TCCCTTATGCTGAGTATCGTTATGCCCTTCTTGTCAAGCTCGCTTAGAGTCTTAAATATGTCGGTGAAGCTCCTGCCAAGCCTATCTATCGCGTAGACCACTATCGTCGATATCCCGTTCTTCTCTATGAAGTCTAGGAGCTCCTTGAAGCCCTCCCTCTCAAGCGCTGGTATTGCTCCAGAGACATCGGGATCGCTGAACCAAGCAACTATGTCTAGCCCAGCCCTCTTAGCGTACTCGCTTATCGTATTGATCTGCTGCTCAGTGGTCTGCATGTCAGTTGAGGTCCTGGAGTAGGCGACGGCCTTGACCTGCATGAGGCACACCTTGAGCTAAAGAGAGAGTGGAGCCATCGCTATTAGCTTATTTCACGGTTAACCTCCTATCGAGAGAAACTCGGCTTCTCTAGGCTTTAAGCTGCACATTTAAAGCTTGCACGCCAAGTGTCTGAAGTTCTTTTTAACAGCTTGAAGCAAAGCGACGAAATAGACGAGGCAACAGCTCGTGGTTGAAGTGGAGAGATGCTGCCAGCAGCCTTAAGCTCGTCGAGTGGAGCTTGACCTCTGAACGTGAGCACCATGCTTTTAAGAGCTCCTCGAGACACGTTATTCTCGAGCTGATATGTGAGGAGCCACGCAGGCTCTGAGCTCTGCGATGATGACTACCTAGAGCATAAGGTCTTGATGTGCTTTATCGGTATCTTCACGTAGACGTGGTCTCCACGCTTTAAGAGCAAGCTGTTAAACTCCTCTTCAGATACCACTGAGCATAGGCTCAGCCTGTCCACCTCGACCGTGACTCTGTAGAGGGAGCTGTTCTTCTCGATCTCCTTTACGACGCCCTTAAAGCTGTTAAACCTGCTCTTGGGGTTTAGCTCCCTCGAGAGTATCACCTTCTCGGGTGGTATGGCTATCTTCGTTATGACACCCTCGTCGTGTGGAGCTAGAAGCTTGAGACCGCCGCACTCCACTTCAGCAAGCCCCTCATGGACAAGCTTAAAGCCCCTGCACTCAAGCACATTAGGGCTTCCCAAAACCTCCCTGACCAGCGGGTTTGAGCTATTGAAGAACACCTCATCGAAGGAGCCAACGCAGTGTATCCTGCCCTTCACCATGACTGCTATCCTATCGGCTAGTTCCTCAGCTTCAGCTATGTCGTGGGTCACGAAGATGGTGGTCAACCTCAGCTTACGCTGAAGAGACTTGAGCTCCATCCTCAAGCTCCGCCTCAAACCCACATCTAGGTTGCTGAAGGGCTCATCCATCAGGAGGACCTTGGGCTCCAAGACTATGGCTCTGGCTATGGCAACCCTCTGCTGCTCACCTCCACTTAGAGTTAGAGGGTACCTGTCAGCTAGGTGCTCTATTCCCAGCATCTCCATGACCCTCAAGGCCCTGCTCTCAGCCTCACGCTCGTCGACTCCTCTCATCCTCAAGCCGAAGGCTATGTTGTCCTTAACCCTCAAGTGGTTGAAGAGCGCTAGGTCTTGAGGGACGTATCCTATATCCCTCTCGTAGGGCCTCAGCTTGTCTACCGAGACGTCGTCGAAGAGCACTGAGCCCCTGTAGCTCGTCAATCCAGCTATCACATTTAGGAGAGTTGTCTTGCCCGAGCCTGAGGGGCCTAAAACCACCATGAGCTCTCCGTCGTCTACTTGAAGGTCAACGCCCCTCAACGCGTAGTTCCACACGCCTCTAACCTCAATCCTAGGCATACCAGTCTACCTCGAGTAACCCCACTTCCTGAGCATCTTAACCTCAATCTTCTCGAAGACCAGCTGAAACGCGTAGTTCGAAGCCGCCAGTATGAGTATGACAGCCAGTATCACGTCAACCCTGAGTATGGACTGAGCCTCCATGGCGAGGAGGCCGAGGCCTGACGACATAGCTATCATCTCAACGACGAAGCAAGATCTCCAAGCCATCCCAGCTTCAACCTTCAACCCCGAGAGTATGGAGGGAAGGGCTTGAGGTAGAAGGACGTAGAACAACGCCTTAAGGCCTCTGGCCCCTAGGGTCTGAGCTACCTTCATGACACTTGGGCTCAAGCTCCTAACGCCAGTCAGGGTTACGTAGACCATGGGGGTGAAGCTACACATGAAGACGACGGCTATTGGGAGGCCCTCGTTAAGGCCAATCCATATGAGGAATAGGGGTATCCAAGCCACGGCTGGGACTGCGTAGAGCAATGTGACTATTGGGAAGAAGGCCCTATAGGTCATCTCATGGTAGGCTATGGCTAAGCCTAGGAGTATGCCCAAGCTTGAGCCGAGTCCAAGCCCTATGAGAACCCTGCTCAGAGTAGCTAAGTAGTTTAGCCCAAGCTCTCCTGAGCATACTAGGGACCAGAGCGCCTTAATGGTCTCGCTGAACGGCGGGAAAATGTATGTGGGAGCTATGCTGAGCCTAGCTGCGAGCTCCCATGCAGCGAATAGCGCTATTATTGATATTACCTCGACCTTCAAGTACGTCTTGTACCAACTCATAGAGCTCAGCTTAGCCCCCTAGAACCGATGTTAGTATCGTGGTGTCGACGAAGTCACTTATGTTTATCGGCCCTTCTAGGGAGCCGTACTTAACCATTAGCTCCACGTAGTGCTCCACGTCGCTCACGTTTATCGCGTTGTAGTAGTCAAGCCACTTCATGGACTCCAGAGCCTCCTCAACAGTTATGCCAAGCCTGTCAGCAACTATTTGAGCTGCCTCTTCAGGGTGCTCCCTAATGAACTCAGTTGCTCTAGCTGTAACTCTTATAAGCCTAGCCACGAGGTCGGGGTCTTTCTCAAGAAGCTCCCTCTTGACAACCAAGAAGCTGCCCGGCATGTTGGGCCATAGGTCCTGGCTCCTCACGAGGATGCTGCAGTTGCCACGAGTGACAGCTAGAGTTGCGTAGTGCTCAGGCATGGCTGCCGCGTCTATCTGCCCTGTTATCAAGGCGTTCACCATGGCTGAGGGCCTCATCTTCATTATGGTGACGTTGATCCCATACTCCTCCACAGCCATCATTAACACTATGTAGCACGGGCTGCCCTTGCCTGGACAAGCCACAACGCCGCCGTCAAGCTCCTGTATGCTCGTTAGCCCAGGCCTACCAACTATTGCGTAGCCGTGGAGGTGTGCTTGAGCGACCACGACTATCGGGACGCCCCTAGCGTAAGTCAGGACTAAGGGGCCTAGGCAAGCCCAAGCGACGTCGACGTCACCCCTCGTGAGTGAAGCTGCAAGCTCAAGGCCTGTTGAGAACGTCTCGAGGGTTGTTATGTTCAAGCCCTCCTCAGCAAACCACCCCTTATCGAGAGCAACCCAAGCAGCTGCTGAGTGGTCGTTGAACTCGACAGCCATAGTGATGGGTTTGACCTCAGCCCTCAGCATTGGAGGGACGAGTAGAGCTACGAGAGAGGCTATTGCGACAGCTACTACCACGACCACGATCCTCGACGGCTTCACCGCAGTAACACCAGTAAAAGAGGCTTTAAGCACAGTTTATAAAGGACTTCAAGAGGCCAAATTAACTAACACTGGGTAAAAACTCTGATAACGACGTCAAGTACCTCACATAAGAGTATAAGCCACTTGACCTAGAGGCTCATCAAAAGTCATGGAACGACTCTAAGCCAAAGGCGTAAGCCTAAACCATGGACAGCTTGATCCCAGCGGGCGTTGTCGTTGAGGGTGGTCATAGGTCAATCTAATGGTAGTGCTTTACTTGCCTTCAAAGAAGTTATGGCGTAACTTTTTTATGCAAACGCACAAAAACCGTTACGCTTTACGCGAGGTGAAACGCATGGGGGATATCCTAGGCGCTCCATGGTACTCTTGGCTGTGGGTCTTCGGGACCTTCATCGTCGTCTTAGTGATCTGCGCCATCTTCGCCCTACGCTTTAAGCCTGAAGAGGAGTAGGAGGGCTAGAGGTGGCTCAGGTCGTTGGGAGCCCCACGACTATAGGGATATTCGTCGCCTACCTCGTGGCCATGCTGATCATAGGGTTCGTCTTCGCCGGCAAGATCAGGGACATAAGGGACTACTTCATAGGTGGCAGGAAGATAGGCTTCTGGGAGCTCAACTTCACGCTTATAGCCACGACGGCTAGCGCCATGACCTATGTGGGCGTTGCAGGAGCAGCGTACACATGGGGCTGGCCGTTCCTATGGGAGACCTTCTGGCCTGCAACTGCCCTCGTCATAACGACTATGGTGCTGGGCCCAAGGCTCTATAGGATAGCTAAGAGGCATGACTTGGTGACCATCGTAGACTACTTGGACTTGAGGTACGAGAGGTCTAAGGCTGTGAGGGGCATAGCTTCCGTGATAGCGATAATATTGACCGCCGTATACTTGATGGGGCAGTACAAGGCAATGGCCATGACCGTGCAGAGCCTCATAGGTTGGGACTACTTCACGGCTCTGACCATTGGGGCCATAATACTGGTGGTGTACTCAGTCCTTGGAGGCCTCTATGCCGTTGCAGTCACAGATTTCGTCCAGCTCTTAATCATGATCCTAGGCGTCATCTTGCTCCTGCCCACAGTGGTATCGCTAGCTGGAGGCGTTGAAACCATAAATAACACCCTGAAGGCCGTGAATCCATGGATGGTCGAGATGTTCGCTCCAGTGGGCCCCGGCAGCCCACCACTCCTATTCTCGCTCTTTGTTGTGGTGGCTCTCTCGCTAGCAGCCATGCCCCACGTATCTCACAGGCACTGGATGGGGAGGAAGTACAGCTACTACAGGTGGCTGCCCCTCGTGGCCTTCCTCATATACTTCGCAGTGCACATGTCCGTTAAGTGGTGGGGTCTCAGCGGCAGGGCATTGGTGGCTCAGGGAGTTCTGCCAGAACCCCAAGACCCGGACATGATACTTCCAGACATGATAATCCACGTGACCCATCCAGTCATAGCGGGTATACTGCTAGCTGCTGTCGCCTCAGCAGTTATGTCCACGGTGGACTCGCTACTGCTGGTTGCATCAGCTACTGTCGCCCGCGACATATACCAGATGCTCATAAAGCCATCTGCCACCGAGAGGTCCATGGTCTGGATAAGCAGGATAACGACGTTGGCGCTTGGCCTAGTGACCTACGCGATAGTCATAAGTCCTCCAGGCCTAATAATGTGGCTGATATGGGCCTCACTGGGCATATGCGCCTCAACGTTCGTGCCGCTATTCTTCGGAGGGCTATTCTGGAGAAGACCTAACAGAGTTACTGCGATAGTCACCATGATAGCTGGCTTAGCAGCAGCCATATTCTTCGGTTACACTAGCAAGTACCTAGGCTGGAACTACATAGTCTATCCGTTCACGTGGTCCATGATCGTCGGCGCGGTCGTCTACGTGGTGACAGCACTCGTCACTAAGGCGCCGCCCAAGGAATACCTAGATCAAGTGATGCCTCAGCCAGCTAAAGCAGTCAAGGTGACTGTTAAGAGCCAAGAGGAGGCGTTGAGGGAAGTAGCTTTAAGAGTCTTCGCGGGCAAGCTAGTGTAACCACAAGCCCCCACCATTTTTACCATTTGACTCGTGGGGTTGAGTTCGTGAAGATACTCTACGTAAAGCCTGTGGTAACTGAAGATAAGCTCTTAAAGAAACTGAAGAAGAAGGCTTGTGAAGTGAGCGGTGTAGCCCTCACATACTACCCGTACTGGATCTTCTACTTTAAAGCTGAGCTTTGGAGGCTCTTGATGAAGCCTAGGGTTGTGAGGCTAGTTGTCTCTGTCGATGGCGTCACTGGCAAGCCAGCTCAAGGAGGGCCTGAAGTGGATAAAGAGGGCAAATTAAAGTATGTTGAGGAGGAAGAAGTCGAGGGCCAGATGCTCGTTAAGCTAGAAGTTGGTGAAGAGGAGGCTCTAAGACAAGCTGAGAGCTTCGCTAAGAGATATATGGCATACTTATTCCCCGGCAAGAACATCAAGCTAGAGGTGGAGCGGAGGGAGCTTATTTATAGGCCCTTCTGGCTCGTCAAGATGCGTGACGTAATCAAAGCCCTCGACGCTATAGACGGCGAGGAGATCACCATAAGCACCTCGAGCGCAATTAAGGGGCGACGTGAAGAAGGATCAGAGCTCCATTAAGCTCTGAGCTTCCGCTGTTAAGTCCCTCTGTCTTCCTGAAATCGATTTATAAATCTCTTAGCTTAGCATCTTGGGGGTTGCACTTGAAGGTTTTAGTGTTCCCGCTTAACAGCTTGATACTCAGCGACTTAGTCTTGAGGAGAGGGCATGAACCCCTAACGTCTATGGATGTTATAGCTGAGAGAGTTGAAGACAAGCCTTTGAAGTCCCCTCCTTACAATGTTGAGGATTCCGATTTAGTCAAAGCCTTGAGGTATACGCCTGTCGACCTACCTGCTGGAGCTAAGGGTAGAATTGCGCTTTTCGCTAAGCTAGTGGAGGAGGCTGACGCGGCATTAATCATGGACTCTGAGGCTTGCTTCGGCCCATCGGGCTGCTTTAGGGCCAACATGGCCTTACAGGCTCTCATACGCAGGAGGGGTCTGCCCACGCTTAGAGTTGAGGAGCCGAGCGACCCCGTCAAGGCTGAGAAGCTCCTTAAAGCAGTTGACGAGTTCCTCGGTGAGCCTAAGCCCTTGGGTGGGCTTGTGAGGGGCTCCTCCACGCCTAAGGTCTTGAGGATTACCTCTCACCCCAAGGTCTCGACCTACCCCACGGAGGTGCCTCGAATAGCCCTCCTCAGCTGCGGCTTGGAGTACTCAGGCGTTTACGGTGAAGTTGTGGATGCAATAAGGTCTGTTGGAGCTGAGGTCTACATACCCGAGTACTCGAAGGAGAAGGTTGGGGAGATTGAGTCCGTGTTCGGCTTCAAGCCTGCGAGCGGCGACTTGAGGCTCCTCATGGCTCAAGCTCTATCGCTCCTAGAGCTCAAGATCAACGTTAGAGGAGCACTTGTGATGACGTGTTTTAGGTGTGGTGAGGGCAGCCTCGTTAGGCATGTCGTTAGGTCCTTCATAGCTGAGAGGCTTAAGATACCAGTTGTAGCGTACTCCTTCACTGAGAGAACTAGAGCCTACAATATGCAGCTGAGGGTTGAAGCCCTGTACAACCTAGCTGTTAGGAGAAGGCTCTACAAGATCCCGGTTAAAGGAGGCTTGGCTCTAGGGGTAGACTCCGGGTCCACGTCGACGAAGGCGGTCGTCATAGATGGAAGAGAGGTCTTAGGCTTCTCGTGGAGGCCCACCGTGGACGTGGAGAGAGATGCTGAGATCGCTGCTAGAGAGGCCCTTGAAATGGCTGGTGTAAACTTAAGTCAGCTAGACGCCGTGGGTGTGACTGGCTATGGCAGGCTCAGGATCTCAGAGCTCTTTGAGGACTCGTTTAAGGTCGACGACGTGAACTCAAGCGCCTTCGGAGCACTTCTACTCTCAGGTGAGCGAAGCTGCTTGATACTTGATATAGGTGGCACTGACAGCAAGGCTGTCTCAATAAGGGATTTGACACCCACCAGCTTCACCGTTGGCGGCACGTGTGCTGGAGCTTCAGGCAGGTTCCTCGAGTCAGCAGCTTCAAGGCTTGGAGTAACCATTGAGGAGCTTGGGGAAATGGCTGTCGAGGGGCTCAGCTCAAACGTCACATTAAACGCCTACTGCGCCATATTCGGGATGCAGGACGTCGTAGCCCTACTAGCTCGAGGGCTTGACAGGAGGAGTGTAGCTGCAGCCGTGTGTAGAAGCATAGCTGAGCAGTTCTACCAGCAATTCCTAGGCGACATAGACGTTGTGAGCCCACTAATACACGTTGGAGGGACTTCTCTAGTGGAGGGCTTGACGAGGGCCCTAGAGGAGGTCACGGGGATCAAAGCCTTAAAGCCCAAGCACTCACACCTAGCCGGAGCCATCGGGGCTGCAGCCATGGCTTTGAACTCGAGGTGACTGTGTTGAGGAGAGCCCTAATAGTCGTAACCCCAACCTCAAAGCTAACCCCTTCAGCACTAGCTGAGCAGTTGTCGTGGCTTGGGCTACCTCTAACCATCAAGCTATACGGCTTCGGGCTCGTCGTCGAGGGAGATGAGGAGCACGTAGATGCAGCTGTGAAGTACGCTTGGAGCTTAGACCCAGATAACCTCCTCGTCAAGCCTAGGGGCTTTCCATCAGTAGATGAGAGGTTCACGTCGCAGTACACAGCTAGGGGGGTTGCTAGGAGAAAGGGTCTTGTGCAGCTCGACTTCGAGCTTGAGATGGCCCTCAACATGGCTAGGGCTAGGGGTAGAGGCGTTGGTGAGCTTAAGCCGAAAATAGTCGAGTGCAAGCACGTGAGGGAGTACGTAGTCGCCCTCGTAGTCGAGGTTAACGGAGAGAAGTACGTGTACTGCCCTGAGAAGAGGTTCATGGGTGACCACGCCTGCTACGGCAGATGCCCCTACGGGAGAGTAATACTCTGGGCTTAACAGGGCCTTGAAGGGTAAACGATTTTAGCTTTCTCAGCAACATAAACTTGAGTTGAGTTGATACCGTACAGGGTCTTGAAGAAGCTCGTTAAGAAGCTCGTCCAACACAGACTTCTAACAGCACTGGTAGCCGTCATAGCTGTCGACCTCGTCTCAGCAATACTCTTCTACGCCTTCGAGTACCAGGTTCAGGATGGGCTCACGTTCTTTGACTGCGTGTACTGGGCGACCATAACAATGTCCACGATAGGCTATGGAGACATAACCCCCAAGACCATTGAGGGCAAGAGCCTAGCAACCTTCACCTCTGTGGCTGGGATAGCTTCATTTACCCTACTCGTATCTCTCTTAGCTGAGAAGTTCCTGATGGCAACCATTAGGAGGAGGGAGGGGCTGATTACCGTCAGGAGGTCTAACGTGGTAGTCATATGCGACATAGACATAAGGGCTAAGGAAATAGTCGACGAGCTAAAGCAGGGAGGAGGCTTCAGCGACATCACAGTTCTGCTGCCCCACCACCACACACCTAGAGTTGAGTTTGGGTGGAGTGACGTTGAGGTCGTTAGGGGGGACCTGGTGAGCGACGACGCCTTGGCTAGGGCTAGAATCGCTCAAGCGAACATAGTGATAATATCTTTGAGCGACGACTCAAGGACAATACACCTAGTCCTCAAGATAAGGAGGAAGAACAGGAAGTGCAGGATATACGCAAAGGCAAACCACTTCGAGGCTGTAGACCTTATATCCCAAGCTGGAGCTGACGACGTCGTATCACCTATGGCACAGGAGAAGCTTTTAGCATGCTTCGCCCACGAGCCCCACGTCGTCAGGTTCATAGTGGACGCCATAGAGGCTGGCCAAGGCATAGACCTAGACCAGAGGAAGGCTCCTAGGAGCGTCGTAGGCATGAAGTTCATAGACGCCTTGAGCACGCTCAAGAGAACCGAGAACGTGATAATAGTCGCCATAGTGAGAGATGGGAGGATCATAGCGAACCCACCTGAGGACGAGCTCATAAAGGAGGACGACTTGATAATAACTCTTAGGCACGTCCAAGAGTGAAGCTAGCTGGGAGCAGATCCCGCCAAGAAGGCCGCTAGAGCTATACACATGAAGATCAACATGAGGTTCTTCGCCCTCTTAGCAGTATATGGAGTCGGTTTTAGAGCTGTATAGCACGAGGAAGCTAGGAGCCCCACGTCAGCCACGGATATGAGGGAGAGGTAGAGCTGGTTCACGTAGCCAAGCACGTATGGAAGCACGCTTATAGCCACAGCCGATGCCATAAAGGCCAGCGAGGCCATAGAAGCCCCTCTCAGCCCAATTACGACGGCTAGAGTCCTAACGCCCTTAGCGCTATCGCCCTCCACGTCGACGACTCCCTTGACCACTTCACGACTCATGTTGGCTAGGAAGGCCATAAGCGAGAAGAGAGCTATAAGGGCTGTGGGGTAGCCCCAGCCAGTCGAGCCGTATATGAAGGTGAGGGCTACGCATAGGCTTACAGCAGCGTTTCCCAAGAGCCCCATCCTCTTCAGCCTTGCGCTGTAAGCAGTAAAGACCGCACAGGCAAGCACAGCCACGAGGAGGGATAAGAGCCCGACGACGGAGGCTAGGGTGAAGCCGACAGCCAT
>QMSN01000024.1 GCA_003650865.1 Thermoprotei archaeon | reverse complement strand
GCTGAGTATATTGGACGCCAAGACGTAGAGCAGAACCTTTGAGAGCTCCAGCTTACCCCTGAGGTGGCTGAGCTTGGCCTCCTCAATCCACCTCTCCACTACTATCTTCAACCTGCCGAGCAAGCTAGCACCCAATGCTGGTAGGCTACATTAGAGGTTTAAAAACGGCTTTTATGTCACCTCTATAAACGCTTAAGGCGTAGGAGCTTAAGCCATAACCCTCACGTTTAAACCACTAGCTCACCTAAATGTAATACTCGAGGTTGCGCTTAAGGCTTTGAAGTACCGATTAGCTTAAGAAGCTCAGGTAGCTCTTCAAGCCTCACTTCACGCTCAACTCGGCTAGCCATGTCTCTTACCCTGCACACACCCTCTTCAAGCTCCTTAGGGCCTAGAACCACCACGTAGGGTATTCCCTTAGCATCTGCGTACTTCAATTGGCGTTCTAGCTTCCTCTCCATGAGGTCCACTTCAACCTTGAAGCCTTTAAGCCTGAGGGACTCAGCGAGCTTCAATGCCTCAGGCTTGACCTTAGGGTTCACGCAGGCCACAAAGACTTGAGTCAACGTGGAGCGCGAGGGCAGCATAGACGCCTCATCAAGAACCTCAACTATCCTATCCACACCGAGAGATACGCCTGTAGCTGGTGTAGGTGGACCTCCTAGAAGCTCTATCAAGTTGTCGTATCTCCCTCCGCCAGCCACGCTACCCACGTTCACAGTGGTCTCAGCCGAGATCTCAAATATAGGGCCCGTGTAGTAGTCTAAGCCTCTAGCCAAGCTTAAGTCCACGGTGACGAAGTTCGAGTACCCGTAAACCTCTAAGTTGCTAACTATCTCAGCTAGCTCTCTAAGCCCCTCTTCACCTTGCCCGTCTAAGACGTTGCTCACAGCATTTCGAATTTCTTCGATGCCGCCACTACTCGAGATGTAAGACGTTATCTGGTCGATCTGGCTATTAGCTAAACCCAGCTTAGCCAGCTCCCCCTTAACCCCTTCAACACCTATCTTGTCGAGCTTGTCTATAGCCCTAAACACGTCTAGCTCCTTGCCCTTCTCAACGCCAACGCACTTAGCTATAGACTCAAGGATCTTCCTGTTGTTAAGCCTCACCTTGAAGCCCTTCATGCCGAGCTTCTTGAGGCAAGTTATGGCCACCGCTATGACCTCAGCGTCGGCATCCATCTTGGAGCTTCCGACTATGTCCACGTCAGCCTGCCAGAATTCCCTAAATCTACCGCTCTGAGGCTCCTCATACCTCCAAACTCTCGATATGCAGTACCTCTTAAACGGCTTAGGTAGATTCGGGTTGCTCGCAACTATCCTAGCCAGTGGGACTGTCAGGTCAAACCTAAGCCCCAGATCTCTTCCAGCTTTATCCTTAAACGCGTATATCTGCTCCTTCACATCTGAGCCGCACTTAGCTGTTAAGACCTCGAGGAACTCGAAGGCAGGGGTCTCGACTTCATCGTAGCCGTAACACTCAAAGACTGACCTTATGGTCTCTATAACATGTCTCCTCTTTATCATGTCCCAAGGCATAAAGTCCCTCGTGCCCCTAGGCCTTTTAAGTTGAGGCTTGGACTTCAAGGCCACCACCTAGAGTTCAGATAACGTGACTGAGTAGTAGCAGACCTCCCCTTGAGAGTCCACGATGGCCGTTATCAACTCCTTCCTCAAACTGCGGGCCTCTCTCGCCTTGTCTATAAGGGTTCTCAGGTCTATCGGGGTGCCTTCAGCGACCCCGAACACTATATACTTAGCCCCCTCTCTACCAGCCTCAGCCCCTCTTCTGTAGAGCCTAAACTCCACCTCACCAGCCGAAAAGCCAGGCTTAACAGTATACCCCCTCCTCTTGAGGTCTGAGTATATCAGGAACTTAAGCCAAAACTTCGAGTCCCTCTTCAACATGTGGCTCACGAAACTCGAGAAGTCTAGGGGGTTTCCGTCAACCTCAACCTTCAAAACTCCTTTCTCGAGGAGGTAGGCAGCCTCTACGGGGTCTAGAAGGACGCTGCCACGCTCATCAAGCTCGCCGTAGTAGCCCATCTGCCTAATCTTAACTGCATCTTCGCCTCTAACCACCACGTACCTCTCCTGCAGAGACCCCTTAAGCTGAGGTTTCACTTCGCTCAAGCTTATCAGCAATTAGGGGGGAGCAACGTTATTTAAATTTAGCTTAAAATCAAACTAAAAGTTTGAGGAACGTGTGGAGGAAGATAGCTGAGGAACTTGCTAAGGAGATAGCTAAGGTCGATGAGCCGTTCGTCGTGATCATGTGCATCGGGAACGAGATGAGAGGAGACGATGGCTTCGGCCCTCTCATCGCTCGGAGGCTTAGAGTAGTTGAGAAGCTAAAAATAGTTAAGGTGCTTAACTGCGGAACCGTCCCTGAGAACTACACAGGGGTCATTAGGAGGCTTAAGCCAAGCCACGTCGTAATAGTTGACGCTGTTGACTTCGGCGGAGCCCCTGGAGACGTCATAGTCTCCTTCGATCCCAAATTCGATGAATTCACCGTGTCATCTCATAAGCCCTCGCTCACCATGCTAGCCAAGTACATAAAGGAGACCATAGGCTCCAAGGTCATACTCTTAGGGGTTCAGCCAAAAGCGATAGACGTAGGCCTCGAGATGTCTAGTGAAGTTTTAACCTCGGCGACCACCGTTGTCAAGGCGTTTAGATCAGCCCTCAAGAAGATCAAAAACCTCAAGAAGCTAAGCCCTAGCGAGAGAGGCGTCAAGTAGCTTTAACTGCTTTAAAACATAGCTCCTTATCTCCTTGGGCTCCTTAAGCTCAGCCACAAGCTTCCCATTGAGCAGCAGGGGCTTCAACATGGGTTCAAGGCTGGAGCCGCAGCTCGGGCACTTATCTAGCTGTTGAGAGGCTGGCGTCATGTAGTCCTTGAAGCAGCTCCAACAACGGTAGACCTGCTTCTTGCCTGGAAGCTTACCCCTCTTGGACTTAGGCTCTCCGTTGACCTCGACTATGTCCATGGATAGGTCGATTGAGGGAGGGAAGGCTATGGCGGTGCCCACACCAAAGCCATCAGCTACATCCCTCAGTCTAGTTATGGACTCCTCGTCAATCCCACCGCTCACGATGACCTTTACGTGCTCGTAGCCCTTTATCTTAAGGGCCCATTTAGTCTCCTCAACAATCCTCCTCATGTCCCCTCTCCTAGAGCCAGGAGTATCGAACCTAACACCGTAGAGCCTAGCTCCCAAGGACTCTGCAGCCATCAAAGCCTCAACTCTCTCGTCAAACCAAGTATCGCATAGAGCTATCCTAGGTATCTCAGGAGGCATGTGCTTATCAAAGGCCTTCCAAGCCTTAACCTGGTCTCCAAACACGACTATGAGTGAGTGGGGAATCGTGCCTATGGGGGTTAAGCCAAGAACCTTAGCTCCATAGACGTTTGAAATCCCATCACAGCCGCCTATGAAGGCAGCCCTATCAACTAGAGGTGTTATTGAGGGGTGCACGGACCTAGCCCCAAAGAAGATTACTTGCTTATCGCCTGCAGCCCTCTTGCACCTAGCAGCCTTAGTGGCTACGCTCGTCGCATGTCTAAGAGCCCCTAGAAGAGCAGTCTCAAAGACGCAAAAGGCTGTGTATGGCCCCTCTATGTTCATGACTGGCTGTATGGGCCTGAAGAGAGTGCCCTCAGGCATGGAGTAGACGTCTACAGGCTTGCCTTCAAGCATAGCCACGACGTCATTTACACCTGCAAGTATAGCCCACTCATAACCTCGAGGTAGAGAGTAGGAGTGGACTTCAGCTACAACATTCGTATCGGATAAGCCCTCCTTGTCAAGTACCTCCTTCGCCCTCTCAAAATACACATCCGTTACCTTACCTTCAACGACCTCCTCGAAGTCTGCTACTAGAAAGCTCCTCATCGAGCCACTCTCCGCAGTCGATGTCACTCCACTTAAAGGGCTTTACAGCAAGCTAAAACCTTTTCCTCAAACATTTAACTTTAGCTTAAGAGTAGTATGAGAAGTTAGAGGGAATAGAGGAGTAGTGTAGTATGAGGTTAAGGGACTTCGTGGGTGAAGAGGAGGAGAGAGGCGAGGTCTTAAGGGTTGAGAGTGAGGTATCACCCATATACCAGGCCCCGCTCATATTGAAGAGGAACGATGGAGGTCCAATAGTAGTATTCGAGAAGGTCAAGGGTAGTGAGCTTAAAGCAGTGGGCAATGTGCTGGCCTCTAGAAAGAGGCTCTTAGACAGCCTTGAGGTCAAGACCTTCGAGGAGGCTTATAGCGTTATAACTGAGGCTATGGAGAAGCCCTTAAAGCCCACAATTGCAGGACGATTTGAGGAGTTCTACAAGAGGTGGAATAGAGGAGTAGACGACCTGCCAGTCTTTAAGTACTATGAGGGGGATGCTGGAAGGTACATCACGAGCTCCATAGTCATAGCTGAACTAGAGGGCATTTGCAACGCCTCGGTGCATAGGCTTCTCGTGTTAAATAAGAGTAGGGCAGCCATAAGGATAGTCCCAAGACACCTACACGTGCTATACAAAAGAGCTCAGGAGAGGAATACACATTTGCCAGTAGCGGTGGTCATAGGTTGCCACCCCTCAGTTATGCTGGCAGCGGCTTCATCCCCACCATTCGGGGTAAACGAGATATGGGTTGCGAATAGCATCGCTAAGGGAAGGGTCAAAGTTGCTGAGACTCCACACTACGGAATTCAGGTCCCAGTTGACGCTGAGATAGTCTTGG
The DNA here is from genome assembly GCA_003650865.1 of Thermoprotei archaeon. GTDB lineage: Archaea > Thermoproteota > Methanomethylicia > Nezhaarchaeales > WYZ-LMO8 > QMSN01. The sequence goes on along the minus strand of QMSN01000024.1, from coordinate 5,323 downwards.
AGGGGAGGATTAGGACTGATGAGCTCGTGGATGAGGGGCCCTTCGCCGACATAACTGGGACGTACGACGCCATTAGGAAACAGCCCGTACTAGAGGTTGAGGCCATATATGTCAATGAAGACCCTCTCTTCCAAGCAGTTTTGCCCGCTAGTGTCGAGCATAGGCTCCTCATGGGCTTCCCAAAGGAGGCTGAGCTTTGGAGCTCACTTAGAAGAGTTCTTCCAGGGCTTAGAGCCATCAGGCTTACTGAGGGCGGTTGCGGCTGGCTTCACGCCGTAATAGCTATAGACAAGGTCACAGAGGGTGACGGCAAAACTGCCATAATGGCTGCCTTCGGCTCTCACCCCAGCCTTAAGCACGTAGTAGTCGTAGACAGCGACGTCAACGTTGATGACCCTAGGGACGTGGAGTGGGCCATTGCCACAAGGCTTCAAGCGGATAAGGGTCTCGTTATCGTCAAGTCGGCGAGGGGCTCAAGCCTAGACCCCTCAGCAGACCCCGAGACCCTGCTCACGTGTAAGGTTGGGCTGGACGCAACTAAGCCCCTTAAGAGAGCAGAGAGATTTGAGAGAGCTAGGATACCGGAGATGAAGGCTGGTTGAGGCTCACGAGAACCGAGAGAATGATGTTGAGGGGGGACATGGGAGAGGCCTGTAGGAGATCCATGGAGCTCCTCTTAGCAATAGCCGACGCCTACGGCTACGGCAAGCTCATAAAGATAAGGAGTGCACACATATCAGGAATATCATACAAGAACATCGGCGACTCAGGTCTAGAGTTCATAAGGGATTTAGCTGAGAGCGGAGGATTCGTTAGAGTTAAAGCAACCATGAACCCCTGCGGCTTCGACCTAGATAAGCCCTGGCTCTTCGACGTAGACGAGGAGTTCTACAAAAAGCAGATGGAGATAGTGAGGCTACTCAAGCTCATGGGAGTTGAAGAGACCCTAACGTGCACGCCGTACTACGCTGGGAATAACCCACGTGAAGGCGATCACATTGCTTGGGCTGAGTCGTCAGCCGTCATATACAGCAACAGCGTGCTAGGAGCCTATACAGATAGGGAGGGGGGCCCATCGGCTCTAGCGGCTGCCCTAACTGGTAGAGCAGCCCTGACCCCAGCTCATACAGATGAAGGTAGAATGCCCGAGGTGAAGGTCAAAGTCCACTACAAGCCTAGAGACTACGCCGACTGGGGGTTACTAGGCTACGTAGTGGGCATGAGGGAGCCGAGGCTTATACCCCTACTTGAGGGAGTTAAAGCTGGTAGTAGAGACGAGTTAAAGTACTTATCAGCGGGCTTTGGAGCTTCGAGCTCAGCACCAATGTTCTGGCTTAAGCGAGGAGAGGGGTGTGAAGGAGGGGTCATAGAGGTAGACGTCAGCGAGGTCAAGAGCGTAAGGGAGAAGTGGAGCCTTACCAGGAGGCCCACCGTGGTGTTCATAGGATGCCCCCACTGCAGTTTGAAGGAGCTCAGGTCCATAGCTGAAGAGCTCAAGGAGAAGAAGGTTAGGAGAGACGTGAAACTCCTCATATCAACCTCTAGGTCGGTGTATGAGAGGGCTGTGAAGGAGGGAGTTGAAGAGGTCATTAGGCGTTCGGGGGGCCTGCTCGTGAAGGATACTTGCCTCATAGTCTCTCCGATGAGGCTCTCGAAGAGCGATGTAATTCTAACGGACTCAGCCAAGACGGCGCACTATGCCCAGACTATGACCAGAGCCATGATAGCCCTAGGAGGTAGGAGAAGATGTCTAAGAGAAGCCGTAGAGTCGTGACGTACAGGTGTAGAGGGCTCGTGAAGGGACGCGCTATGGGAGAAGCCTTGGTCTCTTCAAGACCAATCTCATTCCTCGGAGGAGTGGATCCAAGCAGTGGTGTTATAGTAGAGAGAGGTCACGACCTCGAAGGGCTGAGCGTAGCTGGTAAGGTCCTCATAATTCCACACGGCAAGGGGAGCACAGTTGGCTCCTACGTCCTCTACAGCTTGGCGAAGAGGGGGTTGGCGCCGAGCGCTATAGTCACGGTCAAGGTGGACTTAATGACCTTGACGGGCTGCGTGATAAGTGGCATAACGCTTCTAGACGGAGTCCCACGTGAAGCCCTAGCCGACATTAAGTGTAGAAGTAGAGTTGAGGTTGACGGGTTTAAGGGGCTCCTAAAAGTCCATTTAGGGTAGTAAAGTGCTCACGGTTTTCCTCGCTGCATCCTCAACTGAGGTCTTGACATCTGGGTGCGAGTACACCCTTATTATGTCGACGTAGCCCTTGAGGCTCTCTATTAGAGTTGAGAACTCAGTTAACCTCCTCTTCACAAGTCTACCTCCAACCTCCTCGCAGACGGGTATGTCCATGGGGTCTGGCTGAGTCGGCGTGTAGGGTAGAGAGGGCACCATAGGCGTGTCCACAACCACCATCCAGGGCTCTACTCCAGCCCTAGTAGCGATGAGCTGTTCAAGCTCAGACCTCAACGACTCACTTAGAGGGTGTGAGACATCTTTAACGTGGATTATCGCCTCGTAGACTGACTTGAACAGCTTCCTCTTCTCCAACATAGAGAACAGCTCAGCTGCAATAGCCACTTCGCCCTTAGGCTTCGAGCGCAGGAGGTCTCGGAGCTTAAACTCTACGAAACCATCATCCATTTGGAGGTATTCATCTATGCTCTGAAAGTCGAATAAGCTCAATGAGCTGTAGGCTATATTTATGGCCTTCGCCAGCATTATCCAAGCAGACCTCACAGTCCTGTGAAAGTAGACAGCCTTGAACATCTCGTACCTAGATATGAGGAACGACTCAAGAGCGTAAAGGCTTGCAGGGAGCTCGAGAGCTATGATCCCATCGACAACTCTTATCGATGTGAGGAGACGAGTTGAGTCAACTCTGCCGTACTCAACCCCTGTGTAATATGAGTCTCGAAGTAGGAAGTCCAGCTTGTCTATGTCGAATGGACCCGATATCAAGGCGCTTAGAGGAGAGTCTAGCATGCCAACCGAGAGCTCAGATATCCTCTTCAAGTCGAAGCCATGGTTCTCAATGGCATCCCTGACCTCAGTCTCCTCTATGATCCTACGAGTCAAGTCCTCATGGCTTAAGCCCTTACATCTCAACACAGCCTCCTCAAACAAGTGGGAGAATGGGCCGTGCCCCACATCGTGTAGGAGAGCAGCTAGCCTGAACTCTTCGACGTGGTCTTGAGAAAAGCCCAATTCCATAAGCTTATTGCCAGCGACCCCGGCCAAGTGCATAGCTCCTATAGAGTGTCCAAACCTCGTGTGGTCAGCACCGGGATAGGTCAGGTGAGCATTGCCAAGCTGCTTAACTCTGTGAAGCCTTTGTAGAGGGTACGTGTCCAAAACGCTCTTCTCGACCTCAGATATGAAGATGTAGCCGTGAACTGGATCCCTAATTTCACCCCAAAACTTAAGGCCTCTCATCAATAATGACCCCAAACTTCTTAAACTGATGGGCCACAAGCCTCCTAACTTCATTAACAGCTGAATCTAGGGGCTTAGAGGTATCTACTACAGCCCAGCCGTTTTCACGAGCCAGTTTAAGCATGTTATCCCTGACAGCTCTAAGGAACTCGCTGTTCTCGAATTTCTCCTTAACCTCCTTCTTCCTAGCCAGTGATATTTCGGGGTCTATGTCGAGGATGATAGGCATGTGAGGCTTAAGGGAGTACTTGTTGACCTCAAGTATCCACGAGTAGTCAAGGCCCTGAGCTTGTTGATATGCTAGAGACGATATGATGGATCTATCTGAGACCACTATGAAGCCCTCATCAAGCATGGACTTGATCCTCATTGAGTGCTCAACTCTATCAGCTGCGAAGAGGAGGGCGTCTACAGCTGGGTGGGGAGAGCCCTCACGTAGGTATGCTCTTATTAGCGACCCTATCCTGCCCGTCGTGGGCTCCTTGGTCTCGAAGACTTTCAAGCCCTTAGACCTAAGCCACTTAGCTAAAAGCCTAGTGTGAGTAGTTGATCCAGCTCCGTCAACTCCATCGAACGACACGTAGACACCTGACAACTACGACACCTTAACCCAAATCTATGTGGAGTTAGAGGCTTAAAACCCTGATGCTATGGGATCTGAGGGCTTCATAAGCTCTCTCAACAGTACAGTTGCGTAGCTAGACTTGGGGAGCGTGAAGCTCAGAGTCACCGTTAGGTCTCCACCAACCTTAAAGCTGAGGTTTTTAGGCTTGAAGGAGAGGGGTCTTATCAGGCCTATCTTCCCTTGAAGCCCCAGCTCCTCAACACTCTTAAATGGGGGATGCACCCCCTCGCTCTTGAACACTGATGCGATTATTTCCCCCATAAACCCCTCCATCCCGATGCGCGTGTCAGCTGGGATGAATGCCATGAGCACCTCCTGCTCCGACCTTGCCCCTGCTCTCTTGGCTATCCTCGTTGGTCTTAACGGGTTTCCGTAGTCGTCAACCCTCGCTATAATGTCTCCCTCGACTACAGCGCTTAGAGACCTCAGCTTGCGAAGCCTCTCGCTTAAAGCCTTGTTGAATATGTAGGCTAAATAGGCGTCGACGTAGAGGCTTAAAACACTCTTAGGCAGAGACCTCAGAGCAGCTAGGTAATCTCGGGGTCTCCGAGACAGCACCTTAATTACGGACCTCTCATAGACCAAGGTGTGGGGGAAATTCTTTAAGGCCTCCTTGAAGTCCATAGTCTCCGCGAGTAGTAGCCTAGCCCTCCTATGCATATCAGGTTCTCCAGGATAAGTTGAGGTTAAGAGCTCCATGACCGCTTCCTCGTAGAGTCCCTTGACAAGGAACTTGCCTATCACGTGAGTGTTAGGCCTATGAATACCAAATCTCTGATAGCCATAGAAGTTCGGGAAGCCCCCCATCTCCTCGGCTTGAGAAAAAGCCTCCTTGAGCAACCTCTCGGCTTCTTTAGGACTTACTTGAATATCCCTAATCGTTACCGTGAACCTATTGCCAAGTAGCATCCCAGGCTTCAGGGGCTTCCTAGCTTTGTAGACGTCGAGCACCTTGATGTTCCTGTCTGATACTAGTTGAAGGTCTATTTCACCTTGGAGCTTCACCGTAAACCTCTGCCTAGACACAGACCTAGTGTCCTTCAGGCCGGCGAAGCCGACGTCTCTTAAGGGGAGTCTAAGCCTATGTGCTATTCTCATAGCAGCAGTTAACGTGTCTATCCCCCTCTTCTCTACCACCAGTACTGTGTAGGCTCCAGCTGAAGGTGCTTTGAGAGGTATCTCCTCAACCACGAAGTCCTCCAAGCTTACCCTTAGGAGCCCGCCCACACCTCTACTATCGGTGCTGTAGACCTCCATCCCGATGAG
>QMSN01000023.1 GCA_003650865.1 Thermoprotei archaeon | reverse complement strand
GGACCCCTCGAAGACTTTGAAGAACATCATAGTGGCTAGGGCCTACAACTCAGATCACCAAATGCTCATAGTCGAGCAGGTCAAGGACTTCATTCAGGAGAGGAACGTCAAGCTCCTCATAGTGGATAGCGTGACAGGCTTCTTTAGAGCTGAGTACCCAGGGCGTGAGACCCTAGTCTTGAGGCAGCAGAAGCTCAATAAGCATCTTCACACGCTGGCTCGGATAGCTGACACCTTTGAGGTAGCCGTTGTCGTGACGAACCAAGTCATGGCTAGACCCGATGCCGTGTTCGGAGACCCCACGATAGCTGTTGGGGGCCACGTGCTCTTCCACGTCCCAGGAGCTAGGGTCTTCTTGAGGAAGCTGCGTGGGGGTAGGCGTGTAGCTAGGCTCGTAGACTCTCCATACCTGCCGGAGAGTGAAGCGGTCTTCGAAGTAACGGAGGATGGAATAAGGGATCCTCCGGGCTACGAGTAGGACTACCAGCTCTTAATGGCGGAAAAAGCTTATGTGTCGAGGGGTAGATGTCTAACCGAAGTGGTGTGTCTATATGCCCCAAATAGTTAAATGCGCTAACTGTGGTTATGTGCTCTACAAGGGCAACGACCTTGTCCCGCCCAAGGACATACTCAAGAAGTTTAATGGGCGATGCCCCCGCTGCAAGGCCCTATTAAACCAAAACCCTCTCTCAGTTGAAGTTAAAGGTCAGAAGAGGTTCTGGTGATGCCACGTGAAGGTTGACGATTACGAGGTCCCAGAGGACCTCCTATATACCGATGGCCACTTGTGGATTAGGAGAGAGGGCGACCTCCTAAGGCTGGGCATCACCGACTACGCTCAAAAACAGATTAGAGAGGTGCTCTTCGTAGACCTGCCTGAGAAGGGTGCTGTTATAGAGAGGGGGCTTAACATAGCCACCTTAGAGACCATAAAGAGAGTTGTAGACCTCTCAAGCCCTGTAAAGTGCGAGGTCGTTGAGGTCAATGAGGAACTTCAGGATAGACCTGACCTCGTGAACTCAGACCCCTACGGTAAGGGATGGATAGTTCTAGTGAAGCCTCTTGAGGATCTAGAAGGTGTGCTGGCAGCTGAGGAGTACGCTTCTCTTATAAAAGAGGGCTCGGCTTAAGTGAAAAGGGGCTATATGAGCTCAATCTCTATGTTGACGGTGTCAGGTATCCTAACCCTCATGAGCGACTTCAGAGCCCTGTCCTCAGCATCCATGTCTATGAGCCTCTTGTGGATCCTCATCTCGTAGTGATCGAATGTGTGAGAACCCTGTCCTGAAGGAGCCTTCCTAGTGGTCACTACAAGCCTCTTAGTGGGCAGCGGTACTGGACCCCTAATCCTAACCCCTGTTCTCTGAGATATCGCCTTTATCTCTTCACATACTCTCTGTATGTCCTCTAAGCTTGGGCTTGAAAGCCTAATTCTAGCTTTTCTAACCAACTTTTACACCTCAAAAATAAAATGGTTTTATGTTACTTTAACTGAGCTGGCGTTAGGTCTATCACTATGCCAGCGGCTATGGTCCTGCCCATATCCCTAATGGCGAACCTGCCCAGCTGCGGTATCTCGGAGTACTTCTCTATGCAGAGCGGCTTTAGAGGCTTGAACTTCACTATTGCGCTGTCACCCTGCCTCAGGAACTGAGGCTTCTCCTCGACAACTGAGCCTGTCCTCGGGTCTATCTTCTGTATGAGCTCGTCAAACCTGCAGGCTACCGTGGCCGTGTGGGAGTGTAGTACTGGTGTGTAGCCTTGAGCTATGGAGGTCGGGTGGTATAGCACGAATATCCTGCCAACGAATGACTCGACTACAGTCGGCGGGTTCGTGGGGTGGCCGCAGACATCTCCTCTCCTTATGTCGGTTCTGGCTATGCCCCTAACGTTGAAGCCTATGTTGTCGCCCGGTATGGCTTTCTCTATCCTGGTGTGGTGGGTCTCTATAGACCTGACTTCACCCCTCTTGTTGGCTGGCATGAAGACGACTGTGTCTCCAACCTTCAGCACGCCAGTCTCAACTCTACCCACTGGGACTGTGCCGACGCCAGATATGGAGTAGACGTCCTGTATTGGTATCCTGAGAGGCTTGTCTATGGGCTTAGGGGGCTCCACGAACTCGTCTAGGGCTTCAACTACCGTAGGCCCCTTGTACCAAGGCATGTTCTTGCTCCTCTCGACCAGGTTGTCGCCATACCACGCTGATACTGGGACTGCGTGTATCTTCTTCACGTCGTAGCCGACCAGCCTGAGAAGCTTAAATGTGGCCTCCTTAACCTCGTTGTACCTCTCCTCACTCCAGTTGACTGTGGGGTCATCCATCTTGTTGATGGCTACAACGAGCTGGTTTATACCCATCGTCTTGGCTAGGAAGGCGTGCTCCCTAGTTTGACCTGTGGGTCCCAGTCCAGCCTCTGCTTCTCCTCTCTTTGCTGAGACCACTAGTATGGCGCAGTCGGCTTGCGAGGCACCCGTAACCATGTTCTTGACGAAGTCCCTATGACCTGGGCAATCGATGAGCGTGAAGAAGTACTTCTTTGTCTCAAACCTGAAGAACGAGAGGTCGATGGTCATGTCCCTCTCTCTTTCCTCCTTATAGGTGTCCAGTATCCACGCGTACTTGGCGAACTCCTTGCCCGTCTTCTTCGCTATCTCCTCAAGCTCCTTGAGCTTCCTCTCATCCACATGTCCTGTCAGGTACAGCAGGTGCCCTGTCAAGGTAGACTTGCCGTGATCCACGTGTCCTATCACTACCAGGTTTAGGTGCGGCTTGCTGCTAGACATTTATTCTTTCCCCCAACCTTAACTTAGTGTAAAACACCAACTCTAACCCCCTTTTATAAACTTTTTACCTAATAAACTCGCTGTCTCCTTTGAGCTCCCTGTTTAGGAGTCCTCAGGCTTTACCTTGAGGACATAGCTATTCTCTCTATCTCATCCTTCTTCGCTATTGCGTAGCTCTTAGGGTCCCCTTGAGCTGCCAGCATGATCTCGTCTGCTAAGCACTCATCTATCGTCTTAGGATTTCCAAAAGATGCGTTCCTAGCTCCTTCAGTTATCCAGCGTAGCGCTAAGTCTACTCTCCTCTGTGGTGAGACGTCGACTGACTGGTGGTAGACTATGCCGCCGTACGCTATCCTCGTCGTCTCCTCTCTTGGAGCAGCGTTCTCTATGGCCTCTATGAGTACTTGAATGGGGTTCCTGCCAGCCTTTAAGTGTATTATCTCGAAGGCGTTCTTCACTATGTTCATAGCTAAGAGCTTCTTGCCGGCGTTCTTTCCAGGTCTCATCATGTCGTTTATGAGTCTCTCCACTATGGGGACCTCGGCTTTACCAAACCTCTTGTGTTCATGTCTACCCTCAGTGTGTGGTAGAAACACGGGCTTTAGACATATATACCTCTTCAATCCAGGATCCCTTACAACGACGTCGTGCATAGTCCACTTCCCAAAAAGCTTAATCTCAGAGGGATCTATGCCAATCTTGAGGGCTTCAATCTTCGGGGCCTCTTTAACCTCCTTCTTAGCCTTTCTCCTCGGCAAGGTCTCTACCTCGTTGGCTTGGCTTTCTTACCCATCAATATTGCTTTGAGGCTTACACCATTAACCTTAATAACTTGAAACTTAACTCCAGGAAGGTCGCCCAGAGACTTCCCCTGAGGTCCACCTATCCTTGTTATTATCACTTCATCGTGCTCGTTTATGTAGAGCAGTGCACCGTCGCCGGGGGCGAAGGCCGTCACTTGCTTTCCATTCTTTATTAGCTGAACTCTAACGCACTTCCTCATAGCTGAGTTGGGCTGCCTGCTCTCTATGCCAATTCTCTCTAAAACTATCCCCCTAGCCATGGGGGCTCCTTCGAGGGGATCGACTTTCTCGTCTAGCCTAAGCATTCTCCTCTTGTACTCTCTCTGACTCCACCTAAACTTCTTCCTCTTAGCTATAAGCTTCCTAGCCGCGAAGAGCCCCTTAGGCGACTTCTTACCCATGTGACCACCTGCACTTATCGCAGTTGAGGTGATAGACTACTGAGGGGTTGTTATATTTGTTTTGCTTCAACGGTCGTCGCTCGTTACCTTATAATTACTAGGTCTATGTCGAAGTACCTCTTAGCCAGTATCCTAGCTCTCTGGATCTTCGAGCCCTCTCGCCCTATTGCCAACCCTTTGTCCTTGGGGTCTACTGCGACGTTGGCGACAAGTCTCCCTGAGGCGTCTCTTGCTATCTTCACGGCGTGCACTTTAGCTGGGAAGAGAGCGTTCTTTATCAGGTCTTCGGGGGTGTCAGCTGCCTCCACGACCTCCACAGGCTTGCCTATGAGCTTCGAGGCTCTCTTTATGTTCACGCCGTTTTTACCTATGGCTATCCCCATCTCCCCCTGCTTTATCAGGAAGATGATCCTGTTGCCCTCGTCGTCTATGATGCAGTCCTTGGCCGTAGCTCCAGTTATCGTTTCGAAGAGCGTTATGTACCTCATCTCCTCATCAGACAGCCTTATGCTGGGCATGTCCCCACCTCGCGACTATTCTATGAGCTTCATTATCTCGGACTCGCCCTCATCCATCACCACGAGAGACGCCACGACATGCCCTCTCTGACAAATCTCTCCCATTTCTTTACTAGTGTAGGGTGAGTGATAAATCGGTATTCCAGAAAGCTTGGCGTAGTACTCTAGCTGCTCTTTGATGAGCTCAGGGCAGTTAGACGCTATTATCACCAGCTTGCCCTTACCTCTACTGATGAGCTCTAACACCTCTTTGCTTCCTAGAACCACCTTCCCTGTTCTCATTGCGACCTTTATTTCCCTCTCGAAGTTTACCAAGCCTTACTCCCCTCCTCCATGACGAACTCTGAGCTCAACCATACCGCTACCCAACGGCACAAGCTGGCCGACCACGACGTTCTCTATAACCCCTGCTAGAGGGTCTTCTTCGCCTTTAACGCCAGCCTCTAATAAGTGTTTAGTCGTGACCTCAAAGGCTGCTCTAGCTAGGACACTGTACTTCTCGCCGCTAATGCCATGTCTACCTATCTGCCTAACCCTCCCGGTCATGGTCATGAGGTCAGCCACTAGCATTATGTGCCTGACGTCCACGTCAAGGCCTTGCTCTCTGAGGACGTTCATCATTTCGTTTATTATAGCGTTCCTAGCGGCCTCTATTCCTAGTACTGAGGCTATCTCGTTGATGTTGTTCGTCATGACCTTGGTGGGATCTATACCCTCAAGCTCGTCTAAGTTGCTCAGTATGCCTTGGAGATTTGATCCCTCGACCTCGAGGTAGTAGTAGGACTCCTCTCCTCTCTTGACCTCCTTGACGACCACTCTCCTGAGGCCCTTAATCCCCTTGAGCTTTATGTTCAATATCTTCTGCCTGAGCTTGATCAGCTTGACAGCCTCTATGTTTTCGGGTGCAGCTATCACGACCTCTATGACCTTCTTAACTTTGCCGTCAGGGGTCTCGATCTCCCTTTCTCTGAAGTCCTCGACTGTGCCTATCTTGTGTTTACTTAAGGCGTTGAGAACCATGTCTGGAGTTACCCTCTTGTCCCTCATGAGCTCCTCGTCTAGCTGTAGCAATATTATCTGCTGGCCGAAGTCTATGCTCACGCTATTAGTGACGTTCTCTATGGTTACGTGCTGTATCTTCCTCGCCAGCTCCTCAGCCTTAGCCCTATCCTTTTTAGCCTTCTCATCGAGCTCTATCCTCATGAGAGGTGTTGAGGGGGTCCTCTTGGCGTCCAATATCTCTATGAGTCTAGGTAGGCCCAGCGTGACGTTAAGCTCTCTCACACCAGCGAAGTGAAATGTTCTAAGCGTCATCTGAGTACCTGGCTCACCTATTGACTGAGCGCTGACGGTCCCAACGGCTTCACCTGGCTCAACTATCGACTCCTTGTACTGCCTCGTGATCTCGCTTAGTATCTTCTCCACGTCGCTCATAGTGAGCCTGTTAATTATCTTAGAGAGTTTCTCCTCGAGCTCTCTAATTATGGATTTGGGGAGCTCTTCCTCGTACTCGTGTATCTTCTTCTTCAACTCCTCAAGTGTCAGCTTCTTCTTCCCCTTCATTCTAACACGGCAACCCCCAGAACCTTCTCTATGGTCTTTTCGATGTTAACCGCCTTGCCGTGGTCGCTCTTAGATGGGTCTACGCCGTCCTCACCATACTTTAACTGGACTATCTTACCGTCAGCCGTCCTCACCGTCCCGTCGTACTCTATGTGTATGTCCTGCATGGCGTTTATGAGCCTACGCTGCATGTACCCGCTCTGCGATGTCCTAACAGCTGTGTCTACGAGGCCCTCCCTACCTCCCATGGCGTGGAAGAAGAACTCTAGGGGCGATAACCCCCTCTTAAAGCTTGAGTACACGAAGCCTCTCGCTGCAGCCCCTAGGTCTCCTCTCTTGAAGTGTGGCAGTGATCTCTCGAAGTATCCTCTCAGTATCCTCTCTCCTCTAACAGTTTGCTGTCCAACAGCGGCAGCCATCTGCGTTAAGTTAAGTATGGAACCTCTAGACCCGGACCTAGCCATCATCAATGCTTGGCTCGTGGGCTTCAGGTATTGCATAGCTATCTTGCCAACATCGTCTCTAGCGTTACTTAAAACCTCGTGGATCATGGACTCCAAGGTCTCCTCCAAGGTCTTGCCCGGTAGCTGCTCAAGCTCTCCACGCTTGTACTTAGCTATGAGCTCATCGACCTTGGCTTCAGCCTCCCTCAGCTTGCTGTTTATGGCTTCTAAAGCCTCTGGAGGAAGTTCCTCGTCGTCTAGGTTCATGGAGAAGCCGTGCATGAAGGCGTAGGTGAGAAAGACCTTGAATACATTGTCAAGGAACCAAGAGCCCACCTGGAGGCCGAAGTCCTTGACTATCCTGTGGAAGAGGGATTCGGGCTCTCCAGCTCCAATGGCCTTCTTGTCTATGGTTCCAGCCAAGAGCTTGCCGTCGCTGACTACAACGTATGCGTCGTATGGACAGTCAAGCTTCTTACACTCCTTACACTTCCTGCAGGCAGAGGCTTTCAATGTGTAGTTCAACCCTTCGGGTAAGAGAGCGCTGATAACCTGCTTCCCAGTCCACATCTTCTTGGGCTTAAGTATTGCTGGCTTGGGCATCTCCGACTTGTTAGCTATGAAGAGGAGCCTCTCTACCTCCTGCTCCGTCAAGAAGGTGTTCTTCTGGGATAAGAGGAACGCCCCGAGTATGTAGTCCTGGGTTCCACCTATAATGGGTCCTCCATACCTAGGTGACAGTATTTGCTGCTCAACTAACATTAAGGTTAAAGCCTCAGCCCTCGCCTCCTCGCTTTGAGGTATGTGGAGGTTCATCTCATCTCCATCGAAGTCGGCGTTGTATGGAGGACACACGCACAGATTAAGCCTAAAGGTCTTGTACGGCAGGACCTTGACCTTGTGGGCCATGATCGACATCCTGTGCAGTGAGGGCTGCCTATTGAAGAGCGCTATGTCCCCATCCCTTATGTGCCTCTCAACTATGTAGCCTGGCGCTAAGGCGTCTGCCGTAGCCTTTCTGTCCTTGACGTACCTCAAGTCTATCCTGCGTCCGTCAGGCCTAATGATGTAGTTCGCGCCGGGGTGCTCGTAGGGCCCCCTCATGACGAGCTCTCTGAGCTCATCTATGTTCCAAGGAGTTACTCTCTCGGGCACTGTAAGTATCTTTGCTACGTCTATGGGGACTCCGACCTCATTTATGCTCAAGTTGGGATCTGGCGATATTACGGTTCTAGCGGAGAAGTCAACCCTCTTGCCTGAAAGGCTACTTCTAAACCTCCCCTCCTTGCCCTTAAGTCTCTGAGCCAAAGTCCTCAAGACCCTGCCTGACCTGTGCCTAGCTGGTGGTATGCCTGAGACCTCGTTGTCGAAGTACGTCGTCACGTGGTACTGCAGTAGATCCCAGAGCTCCTCTATGATCGCCATGGGAGCTCCCATGTCTATCTGTTCCTTGAGCCTCTCGTTGATCCTGATTATGTCAACTATCTTGTGCGTTAAGTCGTCTTCAGACCTAAGCCCCGACTCGAGGGTTATGGAGGGCCTAACAGTTACTGGAGGTACTGGCAGCACGGTTAAGACCATCCACTCAGGCCTTGAGACCTTGGGGTCGAAGCCCATCAGCTCGTAATCCTCGTCAGTTATCTTCTCAAGCCTAGCTCTGATGACGTCAGGCGTGATCTTCCTCTCACCGCCCTTAACCTTCTCGTAGAAGGTTGTGGGCTTCTCTAGGCGAACCTTGTTTTGGTGTTCACCACAGTGAGGGCACTCGAGCGCCTTCATGGCCTTCTTCATCATCTTCAATATATACTTCTGGCCTATTATGGCCCATAGCCTGGGCTTCTGCTTCATGAGCCTCCTTACTTTACTAATCTCCTTCTGCGGTATGAGGAGCCTGCCGCACTTCTGACATGTTGCTTGGAGGAGCTGGTGGATGACCTTAACGAAGCCCACGTGGATTACGGGCTTGGCGAGCTCTATGTGACCGAAGTGACCTGGACACTGGCCAACCCTATTTCCACAAGTCTTACACCTCTGTGTTGGATCTATGGTTCCGAGCCTCAAGCTCATGGGGCCTGTGTCTATCGGCGTGCCATCCTCCTCGTAGGTGTCGGGTGTTATTATGCTTCCCACGGAGATTTTCCTTATCACGTCTGGCGACAGCAATCCAAACCCTATAGCCTTAAGCCTCTTCTGAGGTATGAGCAAGTCCTATCCCACCTTCAGCTTGGGGTATATGCCTAGGCTCATGAGCTCCTGGAGCAGGAGCTTAAAGGCGTAGGACATGGTCACCTGGGCAACCTTGGCCTTCTCCTCGCATAGTGGGCACTTGTACTTGTCGCTTATAGCGTCGTAGTAGGCTATTAACCCACAGTTCTCACACACGTACACCGTTGTCCTGTCAGACTCCTCAAGCAACCTGTCCTTTAATAGAGCTGCTGCTCCATGAGCTACTAGGCAGTCCCTCTCCATCTCGCCGAACCTCAATCCTCCCTCTCTAGCCCTACCTTCAGTGGGTTGCCTGGTCAGTATCTGGACAGGACCTCTAGCCCTAGCGTGCATCTTGTCTGCAACCATGTGGTGGAGCTTCTGGTAATAGACTAAGCCTATGAATACTGGTGTTCTGTACATCTCTCCAGTAACGCCGTCGTACATGACCTCACAACCGCTAGGCTGGAAGCCCAGCTTCTTAAGCTCCTCTCTCAGCTGCTTCTCCTTAACTCCATAGAAGGTCGTGGCGTCAACCTCTCTACCTCTTAGAGCAGCTACCTTGCCAGCCATGGACTCCAAGAGCTGACCTATAGTCATCCTAGAGGGGAAGGCATGGGGGTTTATTATTAGATCGGGCACTAAGCCCTCCTCTGTAAATGGCATGTCTTCTTGAGGCACGAGGAGCCCTATGACGCCTTTCTGTCCATGTCTCGATGCGAACTTGTCACCTAGCTCAGGTATTCTGAGATCCCTCACCCTCACCTTTACGAGCCTGTTGCCCTCGCCTGTCTCAGTTATGAGCACTGCGTCTACTATGCCTCCTTCGCCGTGCCTCATGTCGACTGAGGTCTCCCTCCTCACCCTACCTGGAACTTCAAACTCCCTGTACTCCCCCATGAACCTAGGCGGACTAGTCCTACCTATCAGTACGTCTCCACCCTTGACCTGGGCCTCAACCTCCACTATGCCATCCTCGCCTAAATACCTGTAGACTTCACCAGCTCTATAGCCTCTAACGGTGGGTGTAGGCTTCTCTATCCTATCCTCCTCACCACCTGGGTACTTCCTCTCCTCAGCCTCGTAGGTCCTGAAGAACGTGGATCTAGCTAATCCTCTCTCCACCGAGGACTTGTTGAAGACAAGGGCATCCTCGATATTGTAGCCCGTAAGTGTTAGGACTGCTACAACCATGTTCTGGCCTGCAGGCCTATCGTTGTAGCCTATGAGGTCTAGAAGCCTCGTTTGAGCTAGCGGCTTCTGTGGGTAGTGTAGGAAGTGTCCTCTCGAGTCCATCCTTAGGAGCATATTGGAAGCAGAAAAACCTAAAGCCTGCTTGGCCATGGCTGCCTCGTAGGAGTTCCTAGGAGACTGGTTATGCTCAGCGTAGGGTATTATGGAGGCGCAGACGCCGAGTATCGCGGTGGGCATGACCTCTAAGTGGGTGTGTTCAGGGGTTACGTCCTCGGGGTTTAAGGCTATGTAGGCGTTCTCCTCCTCCATTGGGTCTAAGTACTCTATGAGTCCGTGCTCTATGAAGTCATCCCACCGCCATTCTCCACGCCTAAGCTTATTGACGTGCTCACTCGCGACTAAAGGCTTCCCTCCCTTCACGATTATTAGAGGCCTAACTATCCTTCCAGCGTCGCAGTTTACGTAGACCTCCTTCACGTACTCCGTCTCTAGGTAAGCCACGTTGACCTCAGGGCTTAGCCTGCCCTTCCTCCTCTCCTCCCTAATGTAGTTAACTAGGAAGGCTGGGTCTTCATGAACACCTATGAGCCTGCCGTTGAGGAAGACCTTGGCCCTCTTACCCCTCTCGTGCTCAGGCTTC
>QMSN01000022.1 GCA_003650865.1 Thermoprotei archaeon | reverse complement strand
CTTCAGACGCAAGGCTCGAAGCTAAAGCTCGTGGAGCCAGAGAACCTCCACCTAACGTTGTTCTTCCTAGGTGAGCAGCCGCCAAGTGTCGTTGAGAGAGTTAAGGGTGTCCTGTCAGAGCTCTCCTTTAGCCCGTTCACCTTAAAGCTTAAAGGTATAGGTGCCTTTCCGTCAATAGACAGACCTAGGGTTATATGGGTTGGCATTAGCGAGGGCTTTGAGCACGTGAGGGAAATATACTCGCACTTAAGGCCTAAGTTACTCTCAATACCTCTAAGGCTTGAGAGCGAGTCGAGGTTTGAGCCTCACGTGACTTTGGCCAGGGTTAAGTTCTCGGGTTACGCTTTGAGGAAGACCTTGAGCAGCTTAAGAGAGGTTGAGATAGGCTTTCAAGAGGTTAAGTCTATAAGGCTTAAGAAGAGCACATTAACGCCTCGCGGCCCTATCTACGAGACTATCTATGAAGCTAGGTGTGAAGGTGAAGCGTAGCTCATGGAGCTTCACGTCCAAGAGCTTCTAGAGGAGGTTTTGAAGGAGCTCTCCCCCGATGAGGAGGAGAGGGGGTTAGTCGATTCCATAGTGGAGGTCTTCACGAAGAGGATATCTGAGGTCTGCAGGAGGCTAGGCGTTAAAGCTAGGCCTGAAGTTCAAGGGTCTATAGCTAAGGACACTTGGATCAAAGGTGACAAGGACATAGACATATTCATAATTTTTCCTCCCGACACCCCTATCGATGAGGTTAAGCGTGTAGGGCTTGAGGTTGCTAGAGCTTCAGCTGGAGATAGGTACTTAGAGTGTTACGCTGAGCATCCTTACGTGAGAGCTCTAGTGGACAGCTACATGGTCGACATAGTGCCGTGCCTAGAGATCAGCGGCGAGGTTTCTAGGCCGCTAACGGCTGTTGACAGAACACCTCTTCATACTCGCTTCGTGAAGTCTAGACTTAATGAGAAGCTGAGGAACAACATTAGGCTCCTCAAGGGCTTCATGAAGGGTATAGGGGCTTATGGAGCTGAGATCAAGGTGTCCGGGTTTTCAGGCTACTTGTGCGAGCTCTTAGTGTTATACTACGGCTCCTTCCTAGACGTAGTGCACGAAGCCTCTAATTGGAGGCCTTACTCGACAGTTATAGACATAGCCAGCCACTACGAGGATCCGTCTAGGGCTTTAGAGGTCTTTAAAAGCCCCCTAGTCGTCGTGGACCCAGTTGACAAGAACAGAAACGTCGCTGCTGCTCTCTCCTTGGAGAAGCTCTCCACTTTCATATTGGCGTGCCAGCTTTTTATGTTAAAGCCAAGCAAGGTGTTCTTCGGCCTGGGAGTAGAGCGTAAAGAAGCTGCAAAGCTGGACATAAAGTCCTACATTGAGAAGAGCGGGACAGCTCTACTAGCTATCGCTACAGATCTAGAGCCCTCACCTCCCGACATCTTGTGGGGGCAGATTAAGAGGTCTAGTCAAGGCCTAGCCAAGCTTCTCGAGAGAGGGGGCTTCAAGGTCTTGAGGTACACAGCTTGGTGCGATGAGCGGCTTGAGAGCCTTGAGGAGAATAGGGAGGTTGTGTTCTTATTCGAGATAGAGAGAGACGAGGTACCTCCCACCATCAAACATGTAGGTCCACCAGTCACGTCAAGGCATAACACCTTGAAGTTCCTCTCTAAACATGTATCCTCAAGCTCAACGGTTGCAGGTCCCTTCATTGAAGGCGATAGACTAGTCGTCTTAGTCGCCAAGAGAGTTAGTGAAGCTCCAGCTTTAATCAGGACTGAGTACCCCAATGCTGACATAAGCAAAGCAGTCATCTCAGCCTTCAAGCGCAGGCTGGACATAGCACTAAACGAGGACATAGTAGATATATGCAAGAGAGGGGTAGAGGACTTTAGGAAGTCCTTAAGCTCATTTCTTAAGGGAGCTCCAGAGTGGCTCATAGAATGCTTCAGGTGAGGCTCTATAGACCTGAGGACCGCGACTTACTGGTTAAGATACTCTGCTATCCTAAGCCTTGTAGTGATGAGGTTCTCGCTGACAGACTTCGCCAACTGCAGGAGCTCGACGTGGACGCTGTAGTCTCCTACGGCTGCCAAGAGGTTCAGGGCTTCAATGTGCTGGGGAAGGGTTGTGACAGCGTAGTTGTAAAGGCCTTAGTCAACGACCTCGCCGTAGCCTTGAAGATTAGGAGGGTGGACTCTCACGTTAAGACTCTAATTTCGGAGGGGGAGAGCCAAGCTTTAGCTAACACTTTTGGTGTTGGCGCGAAAGTCTACGGGTTCACTAGAGACTTCATAGTAATGGAGCTTGTCGAGGGTCTCTTAATAGGCGACTTCGTGGTAAAAGCTGAAGCTAGTGAGCTTAGAGATGCACTTAGAGATCTGCTTGAGCAGTGTTGGAGGCTTGACACAGCAGGTCTTGATCACGGAGAGCTTTCGAGGGCTTATAGGCACGTACTCTTCTCTAATGGCAAGCCAGTAATACTGGACTTTGGAAGCTCTAGTAGGCGTAGGAGGCCCTCCAACGTCTCCTCGATATTCAGCTTCCTGTTCTTAACTGGAAGCCCCCTCTCTCGAGTTGTATGTGAGAAGTTGGGGGTTGAGGCTGAGCGTGAAGCCCTAATTGAGGCCCTAAGGACGTATAAGAGGCTTAAGACTCGGAGCTCTTTCATGGATTTGCTGAGAGCTGTAAAGCTCATAGGTTAAGGAGACAAAGATAAATATTCTCCTCCCTAACCTCTAGGGGAAGGGGCCGTAGTCTAGCCTGGATTAGGATGCCAGCCTGGGGAGAAGTCCCCAACTTCACAGATCGCTGGTGATCGGGGGTTCAAATCCCCCCGGCCCCACTGCGTCTACTCACAATGTCCTTTGCTTGGTCTATTATCCTCTGAGCCAGCTTGACACCTATCTTAGGTAGCTCAGCTAGCCTAGCGACTCTTGCTTGAGCCACGTCTTCGAGCTTCTTATAGCCATAGTTGTAGAGTATCCTAGCCCTAACTCTCCCTATACCCTCTAGCTGAAGTAGCTCAAGCAACTCCTCTCGGGCACCCCACCTAATCCTAGGGGTTAGCTGGCTTAGCTTGGAGTGGTGCCTTACCATGCCCATGATCTTGGCTATCTCGCTAGCCGCGTAGCATATCCACTCAGCCGTCTGAGTTATAGCGTAGATGTCGCCAGGCCCCACATCATACCTCGACACTATGTCGTCCTCTGCGAGCTCATTTACCCAGTCGTAGAGCATGAGCGCAGTCTTGACTTCAGCTAGCGTGGAGGCTAAGTCCTGGTCCTCCTCTATTAATAGCTCCTCGCTCTCCAAGGCAAAGCTCCCTATCCTATCTACATCAGCCTTCCTCGGGTGAAGCTTCGGGACTTCAGGGACTTTACAGAGGAGGTGTAGGTAGCCAAGAGTTGTAAGTCCATGCCTTCTCTTCAAGTTCTTCAGTATTATTATTGCCGAGAGCGGATCTATGTAAAGCTCTGAAACCCTTCGCCCAAGCTCTGTGGCTATTAGCTCCTCTCCCCTGATGGTTATGAAGCCTCCTCGAGCGAGGAAACTTATGACCCCCCTAACTGTCAGCATAGCTCCAATAGGCGTGAACTGATGAGCATAGAGGGTCTTATCTATAAACCTCGCCAGATCCCCTATGGAGGCAGAGCCCATGGAGGCTATTGTGGCCAACACGTGGGTTCTCAAGGCTGCCTCATTGGCAAGCTGAGACGTTATCTCCTCAGGCTTAGAGTTTATGTAATGGCTAAATATGCTGTAGGCCTCAAGGGCCGTCTTAGCTATAGCTACAGCCTCGCCGTACTCGTCGTACTGTGGCCTCCCAGCTCTACCAGCCATCTGGTGGAATTCGAGCACTGGTATCTTGTGCATCCCAACGTTTACGTCGTACCTCCTGTAGTCCTGAATTATGACTCTCCTAGCTGGGAGGTTTACGCCAGCAGCTAGAGTGGGTGTTGAACACACAACCTTTATCTTAAAGGCCCTAAATGCCTCTTCTATGATCCTTCTCTGCCTAGCTGATAGCCCTGCGTGGTGGAAGGCGACCCCCTTCCTAATGTAGCTTGAGAGCTCTTCGTTAATTGATGTGGCCTCTTCCCCCTCCTCCATCTCCTCACAGATCTCCTTCACTTCCTTGGGGTCGACTAAAGGCTCTAGGTGCCTAGACATCTTAGCTGCATACCTCACCGCGTTGTGCCTAGTGTTGGCGAAGACGAGGCATTGACCACCCTTCTTGACGACCTCTAAGGCCATGTCTATGATGGGGTCGCCTGACACCCTCTCGAAGACGTGTTCACTACCATCGTTAAACGTGATCTTATTGCCAACGCATACCCCCATCTTTAGAGGTACAGGTCTCCAGTCACACTCGACAAGTTCTGCTTCCAGCCAGTCAGCCAATACGTGGGCATTGCTTATGGTGGCGCTTAAAGCCAGTAGCTGGAGGTTAGAAGTTAGGCTTCTAAGCCTCGCTAAGACGACCTCAAGGGTGGGCCCTCTACCAGGGTCGTTTATCAAGTGTACCTCATCTGACACCACTATGCCGACATCGCTAAGCCAAGGAGCGCTATGCCGAATTAAGCTGTCAAGCTTCTCGTTTGTACACACGATTACGTCGTAGCCCTTCAGCCATCTATCATCGCTGTCGTAGTCGCCCGTAGTAACTGCAACCTTTAAGCCAAGCTCGGAGTACTTCTTAAACTCAAGCCACTTCTCGTAAGCTAAAGCCCTTAGAGGGGTTAGGTATAGGGCTTTCACCCTCTCCTCTAAAACCCTCTTGGTTATTGCAAGCTCCGCTATGAGCGTCTTGCCTGAAGCTGTTGGAGCAGCTACTACGATGCTTTTGCCTCTTAGAACTCCAGCCTTTACAGCCATCTCTTGAGGGGGATAGAGCGTCTTAATACCCCTACTCTTCAGTAGTCTCTTAACTTCAATTGGTATGTCGAGGGAGTCTACGTCTATCTCGCTTCACCACGCTAAACCTTCTTGTAGAAGCCATCTCTAGGCTGGAAGAGGACTCCATCGTTTAAGAGTTGCTTCAGCGTCCTCTCAACGAAGATCTTGTCTATACCCTCCTGCTTAGCCTTATCTATGATAAGATCCTTGCTCACAGGCGCTCCTTGAAGCTCTTTCTCAAGCTCTTCGACTATCTCGATTATCTTAGCTATCTTCTGCTGGACTGTTCTAGGCCTCCCAGTCATAATTATGTCTATGTCTGGGCGACCTGCAGCGTCACTCCCAACAGTCCTCAGGTAGTAGTCCATGAGCCTTATCACAGCCTCAGCGTCTTCAGCTGTGACCTCAGACCTCAAGGCCATCCTAGCCCTGGCCTCAGCGGCTCGAACAAGAGTCTCAAGTTGCCTCACTGTTATGGGGACAGGGCTGTCATCTGAGGCCTTTTCCCTCAGCCCTAAGAAGTACGACTTTATCCTCTCTATCGCCTCATCTGAGAGCTTAGGCTTAACGTTCTTCCTAGCGTAGGCTATGTACTTCTTCAAGAAGTCAGGTGGAAATGGAGAGGTGACGTCGCCCTTCATGGCCCTGAGGCTCAACACATGGTCTGCTAAGGCGGCGTCTCTAGCCTTATTGGGCTTATCTACGACCACGAATATGAAGTCGAACCTTGAGAGTATCGTCACGGGCAGGTTTATGTTCTCAGCTATGGGCCTATTAGTCATGTACCTGCCCAGTGTGGGGTTCGCAGCAGCTAGTATAGAGGTCCTGGCGTTGAGCATGGCCACTATGCCAGCCTTAGCTATGCTGACGGTCTGCTGCTCCATGGCTTCATGCATGGCAACCCTATCCTCAGCCCTCATCTTGTCTATCTCGTCAACCGCTGCTACGCCGTTATCAGCTAGCACTAGGGCTCCAGCTTCGAGGAAGAAGTCTCCCGTAGCCTTATCCCTCACAACTGTTGCTGTTAAGCCGGCTGCTGTTGAACCCTTACCAGACGTGTAAATCCCTCGTGGAGCAAGCTTAGCTACGTACTGTAGGAGCTGGCTCTTGGCTGTTCCAGGATCTCCAACTATTAGCACATGCAGGTCTCCTCTGATCCTCACGCCATCGGGCATGGTCTTCGGGACTCCGCCGAAGAGCATGTAGGCTATTGCCTCCTTGACCTCCTCCATCCCGTATATCGATGGAGCTATGGACCTAACTATCTTGTCGACTATCTGCGGGTTCTTGGCAGCTTCTCTGATCTTCTCCTCGTCTTCAGGTGTTATCTCGACCTCCTCTATCCCCTTCGTAGATATCTCTATGTGGTTTGCCTCGAGGTAAGTGGTGAACGTCGTGAGCCTGCCAAGCCTCTGAGAGTACTCCTGCCTTACCGAGAGTACTCCGCTTACGAGCACTCTATCTCCAGGTCTAGCTTTATCGACGAGATCCTCTACAGCTACGACCTCTATCGACCTTGGGAGTTGCCCTGGAGGAAGCTCTTCAGGCCTCTCCTGAACAACTAGGGTTTGGACGTCTATGTAGAGGGACTCTTCAGGCATGAACTCGAGAGATCCTCTCCTGCCGCAGCTGGGGCATACAGAGGGTGTTGTGAAGGATCTGGTGACCTGTGGCACCCTCATGGTTTCCCTGCAATTCCTACAGGTGAAAGCCGCTTCTACAAGCCTCTGCCTTACGTTGCTAGCCCTCACAAGCACTCCATCTACCGTTATCATCTTGTTTATGTGCTCAGCCCTTATCCTCCTTATCGGCACTAGGTCTCCAGCAGCTCTAAATCGAGCGTGGAACTTACGCACCTTCTCGGCGTAAGCTCTATTCTCAGTCTTTATGACGTTGTATAAGGCGTCAGACGCGTAATTCAAGTACTCTCTAGGCTTGTCGACAAGGCCCTTAGCTAAGTCCACGTCGTAGAGCAGCAAGTCGTCGAAGTCGACGACGATGGACTTGGAGTTAGACACAACCATCTGCCGAATTCTCTCTCTGTACTTCAAGGTCCCTCTGCTGTCGGCGAAGGACTTGAAGAACTCCATGAACTGACCTACGGGGTCCTTGAGCTTGGCCTCAACCATCCTCTACACCTCCAACGCTCCTCCTCCACCTCTCGATGGCCTCGCTAAGCTCCTCAAGTAGAGCTCTCTCCTCAGGGGTTAAGCAGCTCAATACGTCCTTTGGGGGCTGTCCCCCCATCAACGCCATGTTGACGATCTTCTGGAGCCTACAGTTCACTATGTCTATGAGCTTCACCTTGGCCATTCTCTTCTCGGTCAAGGCCTCAGTCGAGGTCCTAGCCTTCTCATTGAGCTTATCAAGGTAAGCCTTAACCTTGGCGTAGAAGGAGTCCTCAAGCTGAGTGAGCTGAGGAGTCCTCTCCTCTCTCCAAGCTATCCTGGATAGCAGGGTCAAGTCCACGTCTTGGCTATCCAGCATCTCAGCATAACCCTTCTCCACCAAGACCTGGGCTATCCACCTCTCGACTTCAACCTCTTGGTTTTGAGTGAAGGGCCCCAGGACCTCATCTCCAACCTTAAGCTCAGGGGTTGGTCTAAGCACTCTTACCTTAACCTTCTCCATGCCGTATACCACATCTGCAGGTGTTAGAGCAGAACTCATCTTACCCAACTTATCTTAGCTCTACTCCATAATAGAGCTATCTCCCGCCCTTACCCCTCATAGATCTGTCGTCCTGAAATCGCTAAACCCTATAAGAGAGTATGTCTAAAAATTATCCTCGAGGGTTATGGCAGCTAGAGAGGAGATACCAGCATTATGGGTTGAGAAGTATAGACCTCGCAGGCTTGACGACATAGTTAACCAGAGGGAGGTTGTGGAGAGGCTTAAGAGGTTTATTGAGGACAAGAACATCCCCCACCTCCTATTCGTGGGTCCTCCTGGTACTGGGAAGACTACTGCTGCGCTTTGCTTGGTCTACGAGCTTTATGGGGAGGTTTGGAGGCAAAACGTTTTGGAGCTCAATGCCTCTGACGAGAGGGGTATACAGACGATAAGGGAGAGGGTTAAGGACTACGCTAGAACCGTTGCTTTAGGAGACGTCCCGTTCAAGACCATAATACTGGATGAGTGCGACGCAATGACGTCAGAGGCTCAGTGGAGCCTTAGGCGAATAATGGAGATGTTCTGGAGGACAACTCGCTTCATACTCATAGCGAACTACGGCTCAAGGATAATAGAGCCTATACAGTCTAGGTGTGCCATATTCAGGTTCTCCATGCTGTCTAAGGAGGATGTGGCTGAGAGGCTGAAGTACATAGCCTCTCAGGAGGGAGTCACTTTGACCCCGGAGGGGCTTGAGGCCATATGGTACGTAGCTGGAGGTGACATGAGGAGAGCGATAAACCTAATGCAAGCAGCTGCTGCCTATGGAGGACCTGTAGACGACGTCACGGTCTACAAGGTTGCTGGTAGAGCTAGGCCAGCTGAGGTTCATGAGATGCTTAAACTAGCGCTTAAGGGCGACGTGATAGGAGCTAGGCAGAAGGTCTACGAGCTCATGATAAACTACGGCCTCTCAGGCTCTGACATCGTGAGGCAGATACACACAGAAGTGTTTAGGCTAGATATACCAGAGCCACTTAAGGTCGAGATAGAGGACATAGTCGCGGAGACCGATTATAGGCTTGTTGAGGGGGCTAACGAGGATATACAGCTGACGGCTTTCTTGGCTCAGCTGGCTAGGCTGGGCAAGAAGTTGGCGTGATGCGTCATGTCAACGCCCAGCTACGTCCCCTGGACTGAGAAGCACAAGCCTAGGTCAATAGCTGAGATTAAGGAGATAGTGGGCGAGGCGGACTACGTAGATAAGTTCGTGAATTGGCTTAAAAACTGGAAGCCAGGCAGTAAAGCGGCTCTCCTCTATGGTCCTCCAGGCGTCGGGAAGACCCTGCTCGTTGAGGTTGTAGCTAAGGAGTTTAACTACGAGCTCATAGAGCTCAACGCAAGTGATACTAGGACTGAGAGCGTCTTGAGGAGGCTTGTGGGCCAGTCCTCGAAGACCATCTCGCTCTATGGAGCTAGGGGGAAGCTCATATTCCTCGATGAAGTCGATGGCTTGAGCGGCACTGAGGACAGAGGTGGTGTTGGGGCTATAGTGGAGCTCGTAAAGGTGTCAATGGTCCCCATGGCCATGGCGGCAAACGACCCCTGGGATCCTAAGCTTAGACCTCTAAGAGACGTCTCTGTCATGATAGAGTTCAAGAGGTTGAGGATGACGTCAATAATCAAGCACCTAAAGAAGATATGCGCTCGTGAAGGCATAATAGCTGATGAGAAGGCTCTCAGGATAATAGCTGACTTAGCTGAGGGGGACATGAGGTCAGCTGTCAACGACTTACAGGCGGTAGCTCAAGGTAAGAGCAGGCTTACCGTGAGCGACGTCTCGTGGCTTAGAGCTAGGAACAGGCAGTATCAAGCCTTTGACGTATTGAGAATGCTGTTCTCAGCTAAGAGGTGCGATGACGCTCGAGGAGTCATGAACATGTCGGCTCTCGACTACGAGACCTTGATGCTCTGGATAGACGAAAACCTGCCTAGACAGTACACAGACCCTGAAGAGCTGGCTAAAGCCTACTACTACTTGGCTAGGGCAGACGTCTTCTTAGGTAGGATGAAGAGGAGGCAGCGCTGGGAGCTTCTCAAGTACGTCATAGACTTCATGACTGCTGGCGTAGCCACATCCAAGATTAGGCCCTACAGGTTCACCAAGTACAGCTTCCCCCAAAAGCTGCTTTTAATGGCTAGAGCTAGGCAGATGAGGGCCTTGAGGGAGGCCATATGCGAGAGAATAGCCTCTAAGTGTCACTTGTCGAAGAGGAAGGCGAGCACGGAGATGATCCCTTACCTACACGTGATATACGAGGCCCCGGGCTTGGCGAAGAAGGACATATCGAAGTGGCTTCGCCTAGACAGCTCCATGGAGAGCTTGCTCAAGAAGCAGGGTTAAGCTCCTCAAAGTGCACTTCAAGCTTGACTCTACAGCTCTTCTTAGGGACTCCCTTAAGTATCGCTATGAGCCCCCTCAAAACCTCAGCGAACATCCTAGTCGTAAAGGGGTTTAACTTCACCTCAACTCCGTCTACCTCCAACTTCACGGGTATGGACCTCTTAGAGCAC
The DNA here is from genome assembly GCA_003650865.1 of Thermoprotei archaeon. Classification (GTDB taxonomy): domain Archaea; phylum Thermoproteota; class Methanomethylicia; order Nezhaarchaeales; family WYZ-LMO8; genus QMSN01. The sequence goes on along the minus strand of QMSN01000022.1, from coordinate 734 downwards.
TTCGAGAGGCTCTCTAAGCCCTTAAGGACCATGGACGCCATCTGCTCACAGCTGCTATAGCCACAGTCTCCGCAGTTGAGCCCAGGTAGCTCTCTCAAGAGCTCTCTCAAAGCTCTCCTTAAGAGCTCAGAGGCCACTTCATCAACGCTCATGAGCCTTAAACCTCGGCTCCTAACCTCCTCCTCAACTTCCCTGGAGAGGGGCACTACGGCAATGCACTTTTCTCCACATAGCTTGAGGTCTTCGCTACGAATGGCTGCAACTATGTAATCACGACTCCTAAACCCATTAACTATGGCTATACAGCCCTCTGTGGGCATTATTTTTTGTAGATCCTCAACCCTGACGTGCCAGTTGGCCTTAACGAAGGTAGCTCCTCTCGCGCACGTCACTTCCATTAGCGGAGCTCCTCTCAGCTCTGCGTACTCGCCGTTTGAGCTCACCAGCACCACGCTATAGCCCATGGATGAGAGGGCTTGTGCTATACTTGATGAGGCTTTGAGCTCTGCCTCTCTGCTAGAGCTTACTACGCCGACCGCGTATATCAAAAGGGTTACCCCCTCACGTGCGACACTACGTGGCTAACCTCTGGGATTATGAGCTTCTTGAGAGCTGTCTCGACGGCGTGAGGTGACCCGGGGATGGAGAATATCACGGTCTTCCTGTAGACGCCAGCTACAGCCCTTGTCAGCATAGCCGCTGAGCCTATCTCGCTGTAGCTTAGCATCCGGAGG